>JANXPZ010000012.1 GCA_025357055.1 Candidatus Eiseniibacteriota bacterium
ACGGCTCCACGGCCAGAAGCGCTCGCCACGGCCCCCGGCCAGGATCAGGACGGAGTGATTCCCGGCAGATGAGGTCAATCGAGCCTCCAACGTGTACGACTAGCACACACCCCCGGGACCGGCAAGAGCCAGCCGCGCGGGATGGCGCCGCGCCGGGGGCCCTGGCAGCGATCGTCGGGATGGAAGGAGCGCGAGAGCCCGGTCGCGCTCGCAGCTGTGGATCACGGATCGTCCCGGCTAGCCGCGCCGGCGGCCGCCCCCGAGCAACTCCAGGTAGACGGTCTCGGTGTTCTTCGCGACGCGGTCCCACGAGTAGTGCTGGCGGATGTGCTCACGCGCCTTCGATTCGAAGCTCTTGACCAGCGCGGGATCGCGGATGAGCATCTCGAGCTTGGCGCGCAGGTCCTCGACGTCGCGGCTCCGGAACGGCACGGAGCACTCCTCGGCCACCTCGAGGTTCTCGGGGATGTCCGAGAGCAGCACGCAGCGCCCGTAGGAGAGCGCCTCGAGCAGCGCGATCGAGAGCCCCTCCATGGTGGAGGGCTGCACCACCAGGTAGGCGTTGCTCCAGAGCTCCTCGAGACCCTCGCCGTAGACGTAGTCGAGCAACCGGATGCGATCGCTCTGGTAGCCCTTGATGAGGTTGACGTAGTCCTCGGAGGCCGCGGTGCCCCCCACCAGTGCGAGCTTCAGGTCGGTGTCGATCTTCGAGAACGCCTCGCACAGGAAGTGTACGCCCTTCTCGGGCACCAGGCGCCCGACGAAGAGCACGTACTTGCCGGGCGTGAGCCCGAGCTGCAGGATCTTGCGCGCCGGGCGCGCCGGCAGCAGGTTCGTGCCGTTGGGGATGAAGGCGGCATCGCAGTGGTGGTGCGTGTTGAAGTATTCGCGCAGCGTCTTCGAGACCACGATGGTGCGGTCGGGGAAGTGCGCGGCCGGTCCCTCGCACTGCTTGAGGAACCACGACGCGGTCCGGCCCCATTTCTCGCGCTGCCAGTCGAGGCCGTGCACGGTGACCACCGTACGGGCCCCGGTCAGCCGCGGCAGCCCCGCGAACACCGAGGGCCCCAGGGCGTGGAACTGGACGATGTCGTAGCGCCGTATCATGGACTCGACCGTGGCCCAGACCACGTGCGTCACGGTGTCGAAGTGCTTGGTGTGCACGCTCGGCCGCCGCAGCAGATGGATGTTGTGGCAGGTCGTACCCGGCGCCGTGTAGTGCAGCCGGCAGAAGACGTCCACCTGGTGCCCCATGGCCACGAGCCGCCGCGCGATCTCCTCGACGTGGCGCTCGATGCCGCCGTAGGTGGCGGGGACGCCCTTCTGCCCGATCATCGCGATCCTCATGCGCCTGCCCTCTCCGCCGCGGACAGCGGGCGGTCTGCGCCCGTGGCGAGGACGCCGCCACACCGTCGCTTCGCTTCCAGCACCTCTCCCAACCGCTCGCCCAGCCGGCCCCAGGCGTGCTCCGCGACCTCGACCGGCATCGACAGTCCGCGCGCCAGCCAGCCGGCGGGGCGCGCGCGCAGCGCCTCGGTCAACCCCTCCAGCCCCGCGATCACGACCCAGGGCTTGAGCGACGCGAAGCCACGCAACCCGAAGGGCGTGGTCAGCACCGCGAGCCCGGCCGCCAGATAGGTCGGGAGCTTCACGTTGCTGCCGCCGCCGCTCGTCACGGGGTTGAGGCCCGCGTCCGCAGCCTGGAGCACGGGCGCGAGGTCCGGCATCTCGGGCCGCGCGACGAGCCAGCCCTCGCGCCGTCCGGCCAGCGCGCGCGTGACCGAGCCCGCGACCAGCAACCGGAAACCTTCGCCCGCCAGCAGCGGCATGACGTCGTCCATGAGCCAGGCGAGCGCCGCACGGTTGTGCGGGAAGTCCGAGCCCACGAAGAGCGCCGCGTACTCGCGCTCGCCCAGACCGAGGGCCGCGCGCGCCCGCGCGCGCTCCTCGGGGCCCGGCGCGTGGATCGCGGTCTCGTCGAAACCGTTGGGGATGACGGCCACGCACTCGTCGCGAGCCCCGTAGAGCTCCCGCATGCGCGCCGCGTCCTCGTCGCCGCAGACCACCGTGAGGCCGGCGCGCTCCACCGCGCGCGCCTCGAGGGCACGCAGGCGCGCGGTCCAGAAGCCGGGCGTCACGACTTCGGCCCGGGTCATGCGGAGACGGTCGAATTCGACATTGTGCGCAGTATAGACCTTGAGCGGGGCCGGGTCCGCGCCGAACAGCCCGGCCAGGTTCAGATCGGCCAGCAGCGCCTCGGCGGGCTGCGTGAACGCGCGCGCAAGGCCGCCCGCCGCGGCCGTGTGCCCGGCGGCGGCGAGGAACATGGGCGCGAGCCGCGCCTGCTCCAACCGCCACACGGCGCTCGTGTACCAGGCCTTGCGGCGCAGGAGCCTCACCCCCGCCACGACCTCCGCCCGCGGGGCCGTGTTGCGGTTCGGCACCAGGCACAGCGCCTCGACCTCGTGCCGGCGGGCCAGGCCGCGCAGCAGTCCGAACGTTCGCTGCGGGCCGCCGAACAGCGGAGGATGGATGTCGTTGTCGGTGGCGGCGTGGATCAGCACGCGGCCTCCCCGCCACCCGGCCCCGGCGCTTCGGCGGCCGTCGGCCGTTCGGTGCGCGGCGGCCGGGTCAACCCGACCAGCATGCCGAGCCCGTTCAGGGTCCAGGTGAGCAGTGAGTGCGCCGCGAGCCGCGGACTCCGCTTGCGCACGACCATGAACGCCAGCAACGCCAGCAGGAGCATCCCCCAGCGCGCGAACAGGCTGGGGTCACCCGATCCGAGCCACGCCACCAGCGCGACCACGCCCGCCGCCCAGATCCCGAGCGTGGCGATGTAGAGCCATTGCCTCGCGAGCAGCGTGCCGAATCCGCGGCGTCCGAGGTAGAGCCGCAGCACCTGCCCCTGCCCGAAACACAGCCCGGTGCGCCAGCGGCGGGAGAGCTCCGGGAAACTCGGGCGCGGCGCGCTCCAGTGCCGGCCGGCGCGCATGCCCAGCGAGCGCAGCTCGAGCCCCAGCCAGCGGAGCCTCATGCCCAGCTCGAAATCCTCGTCCGAGCTGAGCCGCACGTCGTAGCCACCCACCGCGGCCAGCGCCTCGCGCCGGTAGAAGGCGACGTTCCCGAAATAGCCCACCGTGCGGTCGCGGTCGCCGGTGCCGTACATGTCGTGCTTGCCCGGCCGTTCCACGGGGCCGTCCACGAACCACTCCTCGATCCGGCCACCGAGCCCGGCCAGCCCGGGCTCGCGCGCCGCGGTCGCGAGGATCGCCCGCACCCAGGCCGTGTCGAGCTCCATGTCGGAGTCCGCGAACAACACCCAGTCGCCCCCGCACGCGGCGAAACCCAGCATGCGTCCTGCGCCCGGGGTGAGCGGGCGCAACGGGCGCCGCGTCACCGGGTCGTAGCTCGAGATCACCTGCCAGCGCCCGGAGCACGGGGGCAGGGGCTCGTCCGACGGCGCGGCGAACTCCAGCACGCCCTGCCATTCCTCGCCTTCGAGCGCACGCTCGATCGCAGCCACGGTGCGGGCCAGGAACCGCTCCTGCCGGTAGCAGGACACCACCACCCCGATCCTCATCGGGCCACCTTCGACGCCCGCGGGTCCTCGGGCGCGAAGCTCGCCAGCCCCAGCACCTCGTCGTAGACCGACTCGAAGGCTTCGACCACGCGCGGCCAGGTGAAGCCCTCGCGCACCCGCGCCGCCGCGCGGCGCCCCAGGCGCAGCGCCGGGTCCGGGTGGCGATGGAAGTCCTCGAGCGCCCGGGCGAGCGCGAGCGGGTCCTCGGGCGGCACGAGCCGCGCGTGCTCGCCGTCGGTCACGACCTCGGTCACGCCGCCCACCCCGCTCGCCACCACCGGGCGGCCGCGCACCAGCGCCTCGAGCAGCACGAGCGGCATGCCCTCCCAGCGCGACGGCAGCACCACCGCGTCCGCGGCGGCGAGCAGCGGGCCCAGGTCCCCGACCTGCCCGAGGAAGCGCACGTTGCCCCCGAGCCCGAGCGAGCGGACACGCTCCTCGAGCGCCCCGCGCAGGGAGCCTTCGCCCGCCAGCGCCACCACGAACTCGAGACCCTGCCGGCGGACCTCGGCCAGCGCCTCGAGCAGCACGTCCTGGCCCTTCTGGTGCTCGAGCCGCCCCGCGCACACCCACAACGGCCGCAGCACGCCCGCACCGAGCTGCTCGCGCACGCGCCGCGCCGCGGCCTGTTCGGCGACCTCGTCCGGCAACTCGGCCCCATTGGGGACGACCCGCACGCACGCGCGATCCACGCCGTAGTCGCGCACCAGCGAATCGGCCACCGCCGCGCTGACCGCGGTGACGACCTCGGCCTGCGCGAACTCGCGCCGCTTGAGCTGGACCTGGGCCGACGAGTGCGCGTGACCCTCGATGTGCTCGGTCACCACCAGGTGGGGCACGCCCGCGGTCTCGGCCAGCGTCGCGAGGTAGCGGTCGGCCGCCGGCCACACGTGGTGGACGTGGAGCAGGTCGGGGCGCTCGCTCCGCAGTCGCCGCCAGGTCCTCAGCATCGAGGGCCAGTCCCAGCGCGAATCCACCTCGGCGACCCGGGTGACCGGGAGACCGTGAGCCTCGAGCGCGCTGGCGAACTCGTCCACGCCGGGCGACGGCGAGAGCCACACCCGCACGTCCCAGCGGGTGCTGGGCAGGCGCGTGGCCAGCTCCCACACCACCCGCTCGGTGCCGCCGACGGTGGTGCCGCTCTCGACCAGCAGCAGCCTCAGGCGCTCGGTCTTGGTTCGCACAGGGTCCGGTCGGCGCGGAACGACTCCTCCGCGGAGTCGTCCAACGTCATGGCCTCCAGGAAGCGGTTGCGGTCGCAGCTGCCCGTCCACTCAGGACCGTCAGGCGGCGGAGTGCGGTTCACGCGCCGCGCGCCCATCGGCCTTCCGTCCAGCTCGTGCTCCAGGCGACACGCTGTCCCACCAGGCCCAGCCGGAACCGGTCCACGGAGAACGGAGCGTGATAGTACTAGCAGATGGGTCATTCTGCACCCGCGGCGAGCACGTGAGCGGTGACGTCACGGTCCGGGCGCGCGGCCGGGAGAACGCGGGCCGGCCGGTCGGCAGTCGGCGGGGCCTCTGCGGGTGCTCCGGTCAAGCGGGCGGGATCAGTAGGCGCCCTCGCGGGACAGCACCGCGGGGATCGTCCGGATCAGGATCTTCAGGTCGAGGAGGAATGAGCGGTGCCGGATGTACTCCAGATCGAGCCGCATCCACTCCTGGAAGCCGATGCGGCTGCGGCCGCTGATCTGCCACAGGCAGGTGATGCCCGGCACGACGTCCAGCCGGCGCAACTGCCAGGGCTCGTATTGCACGACCTCCTCGGCGATGGGCGGACGCGGTCCGACGAGGCTCATCTCGCCCCGGAGCACGTTCCAGAGCTGCGGGATCTCGTCGATGCTGGTCATGCGCAGCAGCCGGCCGATGCGCGTCACGCGGGGGTCGGCTGCGATCTTGAAGACCGGGCCATCGGCCTCGTTCAGGTGAGAGAGCTTCTGTCGGTGCTGTTCCGCTCCGTCCACCATGGAGCGCAGCTTCAGGAACGCGAAGGGCCGCGCGCCGCGGCCGATGCGGATGGACCTGTAGATGACCGGGCCGCGCGATTCGAGCTTGATGAGGACAGCGGCGAGCAGCAGCAATGGCGAGCCGAGGAGGAGGCCGATCGAAGCGCCCAGGAGATCGAGCAGGCGCTTGCCGTAGCGCAGGTACAGGCCGGTCTCGGCCGGTGCTTCGTAGGCCGGAAGGGCCCGGGCGAGCACGCCGCCCGTGAGTGGGACCAGTTCGGGCCACCGGGCGTCGCCGTTGTCGTGCGCCCTCACGTGACCGTTCCCGCCGTTGCGAACGGCTGCGGCCGTGCCGTTGAGACCGGCTGTCGCGCGCGTGTCGCCCGCGAGCCCGGGCCTCGCGCCGACCCCAGCCCCGCCCCGGGAGGATACCCCCACGAACTCATCCGGCGGCGCCGGCCATCCGTCGGCGCCCGGAGCCGCGTTCTTGTGCGTGGATGCGAGGATGTTGGGCTCCATGATGCTGGCTCTCTGCTGCGTTGCCGGCGAAGCAAGAGCCGAGGGTGTGGAGTCACCCTCGGCTCAAAGCTGTCGCCTAATGCAATCGCACTCGGACCCGGTCTGGCCGACCACGAGCAACAGGGGGGGAAACCGCAAGTTGTCGATCCTCGGAAGCTTCTCCTGGGCTCGGTAGGTGGCCAGGTCGTTCGAGCGACCAGATGATGGCCGGTCCTACGGCGAACCGCCGTAGCAACGAATCGTTAGTGCGCCCTCCACTGGGAACTGGACGGGTCCATCACGACGCACGAATGTTATCAAATCGCCAACGGCGGGCACAAGGACAAACCTCGGAGCAGACCTGGGTCGGGGCCCCCGACTCCGACTCCCCGACTCTGCGACCCTCACTCGCGCGGAAGATCCGAAGGCAGGCAGCGGGCCTCGTTCGTGGCCAGGGGATACCGAGCACCGGGCAACCGGGACAGCTTGGCCGATTCGCTTCAGACAATGCAGATGAGTCCGCAACAGCCATGGCCAGTCCGGGTCAAAACGCCCAATCGAAAATCGCCCCGGCACATCTTCATGGATGAGGCCGTCCGCCGCCCGTAGAGGCTCCGCGCCTCAGCCCCCGGCCCTGCGTGCCAGCACCCCGCGCTGCCACTCCACCGTGCGCCGCAGCCCCTCCTCCAACGTCACCTCCGGCACCCAGCGCAGCGCGCGCCTCGCCTTTTCGATGCTGACGACCCGGCGGCGGATGTTGTCCACGTCGCGCCGGTCATTGTGCACCGGCACGACGTCCACCCCGATCGTGCGGATGAGCAACTCCACCAGCTGGTTCACGCGCGTCTCGACCCCCGTGCCCACGTTGAAGACCTCGCCGATGGCCCGCTCCGAGGTCGCCGCCAGCAGGGTCGCTTCGACCGCGTCGTCGATGAAGGTGAAGTCGCGCGTCTGGTTGCCGTCGCCGTGGATGACCGGCGGCTTCCCCGCGAACAGGGCCTCGGCGAACTTGGCGACCACTCCGCAGTAGGGGTTCGCCGGGTCCTGTCCCGGACCGAAGATGTTCGAGTAGCGCACCGCGGCCGTGGTCAGTCCATAGGACTCGTAGAACGCCATGCAGTAGTTCTCGCCTGCCAGCTTCGAGACGGCGTACGGCGTGAGCAGCGAGAGGTGGTCGTCCTCGTTGACCGGCATGTAGCGGGGGTTGCCGTAGACCGAGGTGGACGAGGTGTAGACGATCCGCCTGCCCCCCGCGGCGCGCGCGGCCAGCAGCACGTTGAGCGTGCCGCCGATGTTGGTCTCGTAGTCCTCCCGGGGATTGCGGGTGGAGACCACGATGTTGCGCGCGGCGGCGTGGATGACGACCTCGCTCAGCCCCACCAGCCGCTCCACCACCGGCGGATCGCAGACCGAGCCGTGCACGAACTCGAAGCCCGACTCGGGCAGGTTCTCGCGGCGCCCGGTGAACAGGTCGTCCAGGACCGTGACCTGGGCGCCCTCGCGCAACAGACGGCGCACCAGGTTGCAGCCCACGAAACCCGCTCCGCCCGTGACCAGCACGCGGCGTCCCGCGAGCGTGCGGACCCCGCTCGCGGCGGCGGCCTGCCCTTCAGGTGGATTCGACGTCATCAGCTCCTCCGGATGGGATCACTGCTTGAGACCGAGCCGCAGGTAGAGGATCGGCCGAAGGATGCGCCAGCCATCCTGCAGCAGGCGCATCTTCGTGGTGCCACGCCCATGGTAGCGCACCGTGACGGGGACCTCCCGCACGCGGTAGCCGCAGCGCACGGCCTGGTAGAGCAGGTAGGGTTCCAGCTCGTAGCGGTCGAGCCAGTCCTGCCCGAGCCGGATCCGCGGGTCGTCGAGCAGGGAGAGGCGGAAGGCGCGCAGCCCGTTGGTGCCGTCGGTGCACGGGGCACCGCTCGCCAGCTGGAAGAGGATCGGGTAGAGGCGCGTGAGCCAGCGGCGCGCCGGCGGGATGCCCGGCGTGGCCCCGCCGGGCAGCCAGCGCGATCCCTGCACCAGGTCGGCCTCGCCGGCGAAAAGGGGACCGAGCACGCGTGGCAGCTCGTCCGGCTCGTGCTGGTCGTCCCCCGAGAGGATGGCCGCGAACTCATAGCCCGCCCGCTTCGCCTCCGCCAGACCGGTGCGGATCGCGGCACCGACTCCTCGATTCCGCTCATGCCGGATGACTCGCTCCGCCCCCGCCGTCCGCGCCTCGTCCGCGGTCCCGTCGCTCGAGCAGTCGTCCACCACGATCACGCACGAGACCAGCCGGCGCGGCACCTTGCGCACCACCTCGCCGATCTTGCCGACCTCGTTCCAGGCCGGCACCACGACCGCGACCCGCGCGGGATCGATCGTCATGCCGGGCTCATGCCGGACGGCCCCGCTCCCGCTCCGCAGCGACGACGCCCGCCGTTCGAGTCAGCCGCTCGAGCCCTCTGGGATTTCTCACCGCGGCCTCCGGCAAGGGGACGACGCCTCGTCGCGAGGCGGTGTGACGAGTGGTGCCAGCCGACGAAGTCCCATCATACGGGCGCACGCGGGGCCGGGCCAAGGCCGGCACGCGATCGCCGGGCCGCGCGGCGATGCCGCTGCCGCAGCGCCGCATCCGCCCCGGGCGGGACGGGCCACGATCGCGCTCACCGGACACCGCGCGGGACGCACCGCGTGAGGTCACGGAGACCTCCGAACCTTGCCGGGCCCCGGAGGCTGCTGATAGACTCGAAAGGAGTCTGCCCCTGTGGCCGGCGCAGTTCCCTCCACCGCGGAAGAAGGCCCACTCGGACCATGCACTCCACCCACACCATCGGTGTCGTCATCCCCTGCTACAACGAGGAAGACGGAGTCCGGGGGGTCATCGGCCGGATGCCGCAGGTGGTGGACGAGGTCGTGGTGGTTGACAACAATTGCACCGACCGCACCGCGGAGGTGGCGGCAGCCCTGGGGGCCCGGGTCGTGGCGGAGAAGACCCCCGGCTACGGGGCCGCCTACAAGGCCGGGCTGCGGGCGGTCCGGAGCGATCTGGTCGTGACCCTGGACGGGGACGGCACCTACCCGCCGGAGGAGATCCCCCGGCTCGTGGACATCCTCCTCGAGCAGCGCCTGGATTTCCTCTCGGCCAGCCGCTTCCCGCTGGTGGACGTCCGTGCCATGGACCTCAGCAACCGGATCGGCAACCGGGTGCTCACGGTGGCGGCCGCGCTGCTGTTCTCAAGATCCATCCGTGACAGCCAGTCCGGCATGTGGGTGTTCCGCCGCTCCGTGCTCGAGCGCCTGCGCCTGACCTCGGACGGCATGGCCTTCAGCGAGGAGATCAAGCTCGAGGCCCTGCTGCGCGGCCTGCGCTTCGGGGAGGCCCATATCCCCTACGGCGCACGCATCGGCGAGGTCAAGCTACAGAAATGGCGGGACGGGTGGAACAACCTCTGGTTCCTCGTCCGCAAGCGCTTCGAGCGGACGTGAGCGCCTCGCTCCGTCCAGCGCGGACTCCCCATCCGCTGGCCGGGTTGCTGGACCGCCTCGGCGTGCTGATCCTCATCATCGGCGTCGGCGTGACGATGGGCCTCCAGTACATCACGCCCAACAAGCGCGTGCTCTCCGTGCTCACGGCCCTCCTGATGTTCGGCCTGACCTGGCGCCTCAACATCGTCTCCGGGCTGGGCGTCATGGCCATCGCCCTGCCCTTCCCGCGCACGACCAGCTACGGCAACACGAACGTGTACATCGTGACTTTCATGCTGGTGATCTGGCTGCTGCGGGTCACGATGCGGCAGAGCGCCCCACCGCGCCGCTCGCCCATCGACGTCCCGCTGGTCATGATGTTCATCTCCTACGTCGTCTCCTTCTACAACGTCGACGTCGCGGACTTGGCCATCGCCCTCGGGAACTTCCAGATGATGGCGGCCACCTGGCTCATGTTCTACCTGGTCGCGAGCGTCCCGGAGACCCGGAAGGACTTCGAGCGCCTGCTCATCTTCCAGGCCTTCTCGGTGCTGCTCGTCTGCCTCGTGGGGATCTTCGAGATGACCCACCCGGGCCAGACCCTCATCCCGGGCTGGATCGAATTCGGGAACCTCACGAGCCCGGGGGCGTCCGCCTTCGGCATCCGCATCGGCTCCTCCTTCTACGACTACGAGCTGCTCTGCGAGTACTGCGCCATCCATGCGCTGCTCATCCTGTTCCTGTTCCTGCGCACGGATTCGATCCTGCTCCGCACCGCCTATGGCGGCCTGCTGTTGCTGGTCATGTTCATCATGTTCGCGACGGTCACCCGCGGAGGGATCATCGCGCTCGGAGTCGGGGTCCTGTACATGTTGTGGCTGATCCGGGGGCGCCTCACCATGGTAGGGGTGACCGTCACGAGCGGGCTCGTGGCCGCTGGCCTGATCGGCATGAACTGGTTCGTCTCGACCTTCACGCGCACCGGGAACATGTTCGAACGTCTGGCAGGCTCGACCGTCGTCGGTCTCGTGCCCGAGAACCGCTCGGTAGTGTGGCCGGCCGCCTGGAGCCGCATCTTCGAGCATCCGCTCCTGGGGCACGGCCCCTATTACTCCCCGCTCAGCGGCGCCCAGATCTACCACTGGCCGCACTCGCTCCCTCTCTACCTCGCGAACAACGTGGGCTTCATCGGGATCGCCATCCTCGCGTGGCTGCTGTGGATCCTGTTCCGGATCACCCGGCCGACGACGAACGACCTGCGGCACGCGGACTTCCTGCAGAGCTACATGATCATCGCTCGCGTGCAGATGGTCGTGTTCCTCGTGGACGAGATCAAGGTCGAGTACTTGCGAAACATCAACTACGCGTTCCAAGTCTGGATGATGTTCGCCCTGATGGTGGCCGCCCATCGCCTGCTCGCCCGGGAGGCGACGGCCCCGGCGGACGCCCCGGGCCGCGCTCCCCGGGGGGGGCCGTCCGCCGCTCCGGGACACCGCTCCGTGGGGCCTTCCATCCACCCGGCCCTAGACCGACGGCGCTGAAGCCCCGCCCGCACGGAACCGGTCGATGAATTCGCGGATCTTCAGGCCGTTCGCGCGGAAGTCGAAGAACCGGCCCGCCGCCTCGCGGCCCCTGCGCCCCACCTCGGCCGCCTCCTCCGGGTGCTGCAGGACGTGACGGAGCCGGTCCGCGAACGCGGACACGTCGTCGGGCGGACCAAAGTAGACGTTCACGCCGTCGTCCAGGTAGGTGTCGATCTCCCCCGTCCGCGTCACCACGACCGGTCTGCCGGTCGCGAGGTACTCTCCCAGCTTCGTCGGGAACCCCGCGCTCGCCTGGAGGCTGGACGGCCTGGCGAGCGCCAGCACGGTCGCCCGGTCCAGGTACTGCGGCAACTCGCTGCGCCCGACGATCCCGACGAACACCACGCGGTCCGCGATGCCCAGTTCCTCGACGAATGCACGCACACGAGGGATCTGGCTCACCTTCGGTGAATCGCCGATCAGCACGAGCCGCAACCCCGGGAACTCCACGCAGATCCGGGCGAACGCCCGCGCCAGCGTCAGGACCCCGTCCTTCGCCTCGTTCAAGGTCCCGCAGAACGCGACGTATTCGCCCTCGATCGGCCCCGGTCCCGCACTCCGGGCGAACAGGTGCGCATCCATCAGGATGGGGATCCGGAGGAGCCTCGCCCCCGGGCGCATCCGGGCTCGCATGTAGCGCTCCAGGTGCGCGGAGATCACGATCGCCCCGTCGTACAGACGGTAGAGCGTGTGGGTCAGAACGGCGCTGACCATCCTCCACGCCCGGCTTCGTTCGACCTGGTAGAACGGTTCCTCGCTCTGTTCACAGATGTAGGCCGCCCCGCAGAGCTTCGCGACCAGCCAGAACAGGGGGACGACGATCCACTTGTCCGAGGACACGACCAACGCGTCCACGCCCTCCTGGCGATCGAGCGCCAGAACGCGCCTCGCCCCTGCGGTCAACCCCTTGAGGACGAGCCAGCCCTGTTCGAGGGCCGTGGCGCCGCGCATCGTCGTGCCGCTCGTGTACTCGAAGTCGACCCCGTCCCGGTTCCCTCTCACCTCGAGGTTCCGCACCCCCAGGCTCGGGACCTCGCTCGGGCCGAGACAGAGCAGCCGGACCCGGCGGCCCTGCTCGCTCAGGCCGCGGGCGAGCGCCGCGACCCTCACCGTCGATGCGAGACCGTTGGGGAAGCCGACCCCGGGGCCGGTCAGGATCACGATCATTACACGACCGTCCCCCCGCCCAGCACGATCTTCACCACCGTCGACGACACCGCCTTCGCCAGGTATTCGGCCGGCGGCGTCCAGGCCGGCGGCTGCGACAGGACCGTCTCCATGCAGCGCAGGACCACTTCCGGCTCGCATCCGGAGAGCATGTTGCTGCCGCACTCCACGGTCTCCGGCCGCTCGGTGACGTCGCGGATCGTCACGGTGGGGACGTGGAAGATGCAGCACTCCTCCTGGACCGTCCCGCTGTCGGAGATCGCGCAGAGCGTCGTCCGCTCCAGGGCCACGAAATCGAAGAACCCCAGCGGCGCCAGGAAGCGGACCCGGTCGTTGTCGACCCCCACCCCGTATTGCTGCATCCGCTGCTTCGTCCGCGGGTGCAGGCTGCAGATCACCGGACAGTCGTACTTCTGCTGCACCTGGCTCAGCGCCAGGGCGAGGTTCCTGAGCCGGGGCTCGACATCGACGTTCTCCGCGCGGTGCATCGTGACCAGCACGAACCGCCCCGGTTCCACGCCGAGCTGCGAATGCACCCTCGAGGCCCGGATCTCCGCATCGTAGTGTTCGATGACCTCGTGGATCGGATTGCCGGTCACATAGATGCGATGAGCCTCGACGCCCTCCCGCAGCAGGTTCTCCTTGCTGCGTTGCGTATAGGGCATCAGGATCGTGCTCGAGTGGTCGATCACCCGGCGGTTGACCTCCTCGGGCACGCGGTCGTCGTAGCAGCGGTTCCCCGCCTCCATGTGATACACGGGGATGCCCATCCGCTTCGCGATGACGCTGCACAGGCCGGTGTTCGTGTCCCCGAGGATCAGCACCGCGTCCGGACGCTCCTCCCGGAGCACGCCATCCACTGCGGCCAGGATCCGGCCGATCTGCTGGCCGAACGTCTCGCCGGTCACCCCGAGGTCGTGGTCCGGCCGGCGCACGCGCAACTGCTCGAAGAAGATGTCACTCAGGTTCGGATCGAAGTTCTGGCCCGTGTGGACCAGCACGTGCTGGCACAGCCGGTCCAGACGCTCGATCACCCGGCTCAGCCGGATGATCTCCGGGCGGGTGCCCAGGAGTGTCAGCACCTTCATCGCAGGAGCTCTCCCTCGATGATCAGTTGATCCTCGACCCGCAACCGATGCTTCCGGAGCAGTTCCGCGACCGCCGCGCGGTCCATCACGCTTCCGGCGGAACTGTACTCCCCGGTGAGCGCGGGCACGAACTTCGTCTCGCTCTGGACCTCCGGCAGCATGGGCAGGATGGAAAAGTAGCTGCCCCGATCCACCGTGCGGTGGCACTCCTCCTCGGAGATCATGATCTCGTGCACCTTCTCCCCCGGCCGGATGCCGGTGACCACGGTCCGGATCGGCCGGTCGCCGATCAGCGCCTCCACGATGTCGGTGACGTTGGCGGAGGGCACGCGGGGGATGTACGTCTCGCCCCGCCGGGCCTCGCGGATCGCGGCAAAGACGGTGTCGACCGCCTGGTCCAGGCTCAGCAGGAAGCGGGTCATGTCGGTCGTCGTGATCGTCACGGGCCCGCCGCTGCGGATCTGCTCGTGGAAGAGCGGGATGACGGACCCGCGCGAAGCCAGGACGTTGCCGTAGCGCACGCAGATGAAGCGCGTGTCCGAACAGCGCATGTTGGCCTGGATGAACACCCGCTCCTGGATGGCCTTGGTCATCCCCATCACGTTGACGGGCTTGCAGGCCTTGTCGGTCGAGATGCCGACCACCGTCTCCACCGGCAGGCGCAGCTCCTGGATCGCCCGCACGATGTTCTCGGGCCCGCCGATGTTCGTCATCACCGCCTGGTACGGGAAGTACTCGCAGGTGGGGACCTGCTTCAGCGCCGCGGCGTTGAACACGACATCCACCTCGCCGAGTGCGGCGGCGACACTGTGGAAATCACGCACGTCACCGATCCGGAATTCCAGCAGGTCCTTGAAGTTCTGGTAGATCACCTCATCGGTCGCGCTGGTCTTCTGCATGTACTCCACGCGCATGGCGTGCTGTTTCCCCTCATCCCGCGAGAAGACCAGGAGCTTGCGGGGGGTCCCCAGTTCGCCCGACAGCAGCCTGCGCACCAGGACTTTCCCCAGAGAGCCGGTGCCCCCCGTGATCAGGACTCGCTTGTCTCCTAGCATGTCTTTCATCCTCGATGAGGGTTCGGAAACACGGGACGATCCGACGCATCCAGATCCATCCACTGCAGCCTCGACGACCGTTCCTGCGGGATCGCAGGACGGCCCGGCCTCGATTCCACGGAGTCACAGGCACGAAGACGCGCCTCGACGACGGGACCCACCGGCGGCGGCAGACGCTCAGCGCAGCCGTTCATAGAACGCCGCATCCGACGCCAGCTCCCGGATCATCTCCGCCCAGGAAGGCGGGACGTATCCCGTCGCCTTGCGGAATCGAGTCGAATCCAGGGTGCGGTCGCACACGAACCGGTCCTCGGGAAGGATCTCGATCTCCTTCCCGTACGCCTGCTTCGCCAGCAGGAGCAGGTCGAACTTGCTGATCGGCTCACTGGAGACGTGGAACAGGCCGTGCAGTCCAGGATCGGGGATCACACGCTCGAGGATGATCCGCGACAATTCGTCGGTCGTGAATCCCGAGTACATCGCCTTCTGATAGCCCTTGATCGTGCCGGTCCGGGCGAGGAACCACTCGACCAGGCCGAGACGATTCTTGATCTCCTGCCCGATGATCGAGGTGCGCAGGGTGATGGCGTGCGGCCCCTGCACCTCCCCCAGGAACTTCGTCCGGCCGTAGACGTCTTCGGCGTCCGAGGGGTCGGATTCCAGGTAGCCGCCCTTGCGGCCGGAGAAGACACAGTCCGTGCTGATGTGGATGAACCGGGAGCCGACGGCGCGGCAGATCGCCGCCACCCGGTGCGGCAGCAGCGCGTTCATCGAAAGCGCCGGCAGCGGGTCGCCCGCGTGCTCCATCTGCTTGATCAGCCCGATGCAGTTGATCACCAGCTCCGGGCGGACCGCCCCCAGGGCCGCGATCACGTCGTCGGAGGTCAGCCCGTCCACCCGGCGGACGATCCGGTCGGCGGGGAACCGCGGCACGTCCGGGAAGGGGTTGCCCTCCCCCCGGACGGTCACCCACACCTCGTGTTCCTTCTGCAGGTTGATCCACAGCCGGTGGCCCAGCATGCCGGTGCCACCCAGGAGGAGGACTCTCATGTCGCGATCCCCAGACGCTTCAGCGTCAGTCCGTCGCGGCTGAACCAGGTCCAGTATTCCGCCAGCCCCTGGACCATCTGCGTCGCCGGATCGAAACCGAAAGCCGACCGGGCCGCCTGGATGTCCGCCAGGCTGTCGCGCACGTCGCCCATCCGGGGCGGGGCGTAGTGGAGATCGCTGCGGACCGCGGCGATCTCTTGCATGACCCGCGCCAGCTCGTTGATCGTGATGCGGGTGGCGCTGCCGATGTTGAAGACGCCGTGAGCGTCCCGCGCCAGGCCCGCCTGGACGTTGGCGGCCGCGACATCGTGCACGTTGACGAAGTCGCGGGTCTGCTCGCCGTCGCCGAAGATCGTCAGGGGCTCCTGCTTGAGGATCCGGTCGGCGAAGATCGGGATCACGTTCCCGTAGGCGTCGAAGCGCTGGTGGGGGCCGTACACGTTGAAGTAGCGCAGGCAGACGTTGTGCATCCCGTACAGCTTGTTGTAGACGAGGCACATCTTCTCGGCGGCCAGCTTGCTGGTGCCGTACGGGGAATCGGGGTCCTGGGGATGGTCCTCGGAGATCGGCAGCGTCTTCAATTCCCCGAAGATGCCCGCCGAGGACGAGAACACCACCCGGTCGATCCGGCAGGCCCGCGCGGTCTCCAGAACGTTGAGGGTGCCCAGCACGTTGATGGCCGAATCGGTCTGCGGATGCTCGATGGAGCGCACGTTGCCGACGCTGGCCGCCAGGTGGAAGACCACCCCGCATCCCGCCATGGCCCGCGCGACGGCCTCGAGGTCGCGGACGTCCCCTTCGACGAAGGAGACACCGGCGACGAGGTTCTCGCGATAGCCACTGGACAGATCGTCCAGCACGACCGGCTCGTGACCAAGCTCCCGCAGACGTTTCACGACATTGGAGCCGATGAAACCCGCTCCGCCGGTGACCAGCGCTTTCATGGGTTGTCCCTGTGGTGGATGGTGCGGCCGGGCCCTCGACTATGCGATCGCACGGTAGAGCTCCAGGAGTGGCGGGAAGTTGTCGTCGATGGAGATCGATCGAAGCGCCTGGACGTGGGCGGCGCGATGGGTCAGCACCTGCCGGACCGCCCGGACGAGCGCCTCCAGATCACGGGTCGGGAACAGCACCGCGCCGTCGGGCCGGGCACTGGCGTCACTGGCCACCACGGGAACCCCCAGGCTCAGGGCCTCCCGCACCGCGACGGCATCGCCATCGGTGTTCGTGGCCCGCACGAAGACGTCACTCGCCTGCCAGAGCAGGTGGACGTCATCCAGCGGTTCGGTGACGAAGAGCACGTTGTCCTCGACGCCGGAGGCCACGACGCGCGCCTGCAGGTCGCGGAAGTAGCCGACGTCGGCGACCTGCGGCAGGGAGATGGCCAGACCGATCCCGGGGAAATCGGCCTGGAGCGACCGAACCAACTCGATGCACTGGTCGAAGCCGTAGACGTCGACGCCCTGTTCGTCGATGGTCAACCTCCAGGCGTAGGTCGTCAGCACGGGGGAATGCGCACCAAGGAAGTCCCTGACGTACGCCGGCAGACTCGACATGTCCGCGTCGGCCCGGGGTGGGATATAGGCGGGGGCCACCGAGACCCTCGCCTCGGGCACGCCCTTCTCGATCAACTGCCGCCTCACCTCCAGGCTCACGGCGACCCACCAGACGCGCGGGTGGTGGATGAGCCAGCGGCTCACCCGCCGCTCCAGCCTTGAGGCGCCCTGCCACATCACGGTACCCGCCTGCTGGTCGTGGAAGGTCATGACGACCTTCTTGCCGCGCAGGAGCATCGCCAGGGCGGCCGGCGCCCAGGTCCAGCCATCGTGGAAGTGCACGATGCTCGTGTCGCAGCGCCACCCGTGCTCGGGGATCCAGGCGTGCCAGGAGAACTTGAAGGCGGAGGGGACGATGCGCTCCTCCCGGCCTGCCGTGGGCGACGGCTGGCAGTAGACCCACGAGGGGATGCCCAGGGCGGCGAGTCGCCGGTGGAGGCGTTTGATGTGGACCGACACGCCTCCATAGGGAGGCGGGTAGGGGCCGACGAGCGCCACCGAAAAGTCATCCACGTGTCCAAGCCTGCCTTGAAAGGGACCCGAAATCAGACCACCCGCGGCTTCGCGCGCCTCGAATCGCAATCCGGCGCGCATCAAGCCCATTTCCCCGGCGAGATTAGCACGCGAGGCCCCGGGCCGCGAGATTCGCCGCCCGGCTCCGTGACCCGGCCCGCCACCCGCGACCTCGCCGCGGCGGAGAGCCAAGTCGTCGCGCCGGGTCCCGCGGGCGGGGAAACCACCGCGCGCGAACCGGAACGGTCGTGGGAGCCGACCCGAGAGGCTTCGAGCCGCTCCCCGGAACCCGTCTCGCGCCATCGGAATGGCCGCGGGGGCGAGCGCCGGTCCTGCCTGGGAATCGTGTGATTCTAGCATGCCGCACCGGACCGCCGCACTCGCTGCCCGGGGCGCAGCTCGAGGAACCTGCACGGCGCGCAGCGACACGATCCGGGGGCGGGCCCCCTCAGGTCGCGGCGGGTCCCTTCGAGGCTTCCAAGTCGCTCCGGGGGCCGCCGGCGCCCGCAAGCAGGCGCAGCGCAAGCACGAGGTGGTTCATGCTGGGCACGACCAGGGTGTCACTCAGCGGAAGCAGCATGCTCAGGCGTCGGGCTTCGCGCATGCGGTCCGCGAACGCGAGGATGAGCGTGGGTGCGGGCCCCTCCAGGTTGGCGCTCAACACACCCAGGGCCCACGCCGCGGGGCCCCTGCCGATGGAACCGACCTCGATACGCGGGGAGCGGACGTCCGTCGCCTCCGCCAGCGCCTCCCGGGCGGCCCGGACCGAGAAGCGCGCCACGGGGAAGGTCTCCAGCAAGCACCGCATGTCCTCCGCCCAGCGGCCCGCAGGCGGGCGGATGAACAGGCGGATGCACCGGGCGTGCCGGTGCCGCTCGATCCAGGGCCCCAGCTCCGTGGCCAGCCGCCGGACTTCCGGCGCGCCCACGGAGAGGGCCAGGAAGTCCAGGCGCTCCGGTGGGGCCGCGACACGATAGAGAATCTCCGCCATCCCGCCGCCCTCGGCGGCGGCGGCCCGCGCTGCGGCCTCGATGCCGGGGCGAAGGACTTCCAGCTTGAACTGGGAGCCGAAGACCGAGATGAGCCGCAGCTTGTCGGGGAACGCCTCCGTGACCGTGACCGTCTCGAGCTCCAGCCTGGCGCCCGAGCGGGCCAATTCCTCCACGATCGCCGAGGTGAAGTGCGGGAACTGGGCGGCGTAGGGCACCTCCTGGTAGAGACGGACCTCGCAGCGCCGCAGGAGGTCCGGGTCCGCACGGAGGATGGTCATGAACGCGTTCCGGGCGAGCTCGTGATCCGTGTGCGGGCCCACGCCGATCGGCGCCCAGACCTCGTCGGCCAGGATGTCGCGCAGCAACTGACGGATCCGCTCCGTCCAGGTGCGCAGCTCTTCGGGGCCCGAGGTGTGCCCGATGAAGGCCGAGATCGAGGCGTGGTGCCTGCGGAACCAGTCCAGCGTCCACGGGCCCGGGCGGTAGCGCAGGGGCGCTTCGGGCAGGTCGAGCGCGACGTGGCGCCCGCCCACCGCGCGGGCGAACAACTCGGACTCCGCCCGGCGCAGCGCCGACACCACGTCCACATCGAGGTAGTCACGCTCCAGGTTGTAATAGCTCGTGAAGTTGCTGCGGCCCGTGATGCTGACGATGGTGAATTCGCACTCGGCGCGGCGGCTCCAGAGCACGCCTCCCAGGCTCAGCGCCGCGTCGTCCATGTGGGGCTCGAGCACGAGGACCCGCCGGCGGCCCTCAGGGAAGCTCGCCGCGACCGGCAGACAGACGCCGAGCTCCACGAACCGGCGGAGTGCGGCCTCGCCCGCCCCGGCGGGGAAGCGGGCGGCCACGTCCCGCACGCGGACCGAGCCATCCAGCGACTCCCACACCGCCTGCTCGCGGGCGCTCAACAGGGTCACGGGCCGACGGGAGATGAGGAAGTACAGCCCGCCGTCACGCAGCCGGTAGTGCGGGAGGCGGACGGGGATGGAATCAACGGGAAGCGGGTTCATGGACGTCCCGGTCTCCTCAGCCTGCCCATGGATCCGCACGCGGCGACGGGGAGCACGGGTGCCCGGATTCCCCGTGTGGCACTGGAACCTGATCGTGCAATCCTAGCACAGGCCCGCGGCCCGAGCCGCGGCTCCCTCGCGCCCGGCAACTTCACGGC
>JANXPZ010000017.1 GCA_025357055.1 Candidatus Eiseniibacteriota bacterium
ATCGAGGCGCCGGGCCCCGCCCGGGGGCCGGCGAGCGGCGATGCGCGGCTGAGAGCGGTGGAGTCGCCGGCGACCGGGCTCTACCGCGACACCGGAGGCGGTTGGGAGTGGCTGGGCGCGGCCCTCGATGGGCGCGAGGGCTGGATCGGTGCCGAGACGCGCGTGCTGGGGCGTTTCGCGTTGTTCCGCGACGTCGCGGCGCCGCGGATCCGGCTGCTGCCGCCGGCGCGCGAGCCCGGGGCCGGGGTCGCGGCGCGCTGGGTGCTCGAGGCCTTCGTCACCGAGGAAGGGAGCGGGGTGGACGCGCGGGGCTCGGCCTTTGTCGTGGACGGCCGCCGCGTGCCGAGCGAATGGGACGCGGTCGAGAACACGCT
Source organism: Candidatus Eiseniibacteriota bacterium (assembly GCA_025357055.1). Lineage (GTDB taxonomy): Bacteria > Eisenbacteria > RBG-16-71-46 > RBG-16-71-46 > RBG-16-71-46 > JANXPZ01. The sequence goes on from JANXPZ010000017.1 coordinate 375, forward strand.
GCGCTGGCGCCCGCCGGGCCGGCCCGCGCGCGGGCGCCACGAACTGGAGATCGTGGTCGCCGACCGTGCCGGAAACGTGCGCCGCCACCACGCGGGCTTTGTGCTAGATTAGGCCGCGAAGGGACTCGCGCGTGACCCGCGCGCCACGCATGACCCTCAGACAGGGCGCGCAATGAAGTTCGCCGACTTCGTCCATCTGCACAACCACAGCGATTACTCGCTGCTCGACGGCGCCATCACGATCAAGGCGATGGTCGAGAAGGCGGCGCAGATGCACATGCCCGCGCTCGCCCTGACCGACCACGGCGCCATGTTCGGCGCGGTCGAGTTCTACCAGGCGGCGAGCAAGGCCGGGATCAAGCCGATCGTCGGGATGGAGGCCTACGTCACGCGCGGCCTGCGCACGGAGCGCACGCGCGAGTCGGGCACGCACCACCTGGTCCTGCTGGCGCGTGACGAGGTCGGCTTCCGCAACCTGATGCGGCTGTCCTCGCTCGCCTTCCTCGAGGGGTTCTACTACAAGCCCCGGGTGGACCACGAGCTCCTGGCGCGGCACGCGCAGGGGCTGATCGCGCTCTCGGCCTGCCCGCAGGGCGAGGTGGCGGCGGATCTGCTCGCGGACGACGACGAGGGGGCGGCGCGCACGGCGCTGCGCTATCGCGAGATGTTCGGCGCGGAGAACTACTTCCTCGAGATCATGAACCACGGGATCGAGATCGAGGACAAGATCCGCGGGCGCATGCGGGCCCTTTCCTCGCGCACGGGCATCCCGCTGGTGGCGACCAACGACAACCACTACCTGGAGCGTGACCACTGCGAGGCGCAGGAGGTCCTGCTCTGCATCCAGACCGGGAAGACGATGGACGACCCGAAGCGGATGCGGAGCATCGAGAACCTGCACTTCCGCACCCCCGAGGAGATGCAGCAGGCTTTCGGCGACTTCCCCGACGCGCTCCGGAACACGCTCGCGGTGGCGGAGCGCTGCGATCTGCGCCTGACCTTCGGGCGGCCGCTGTTGCCCGCGTTCCCGCTGCCGGCGGGGGAGAACAGCCCCGAGGAGCACCTGCGCAAGCTCGCCTGGGCCGAACTCGGGCTGCGGGTGCGCGAGGTCACCGAGGAGGTGCGCCAGCGCTTCGAGTACGAACTCGACGTCATCTGCCGCATGGACTTCGCCTCCTATTTCCTGATCGTGCGCGACTTCATCGCCTTCGCGCGCAGCCGCGGCATCGGGGTGGGGCCCGGACGTGGCTCGGTGGCCGGCTCGCTGGTGGCCTACGCGTTGCACATCACCGACATCAACCCGCTGGAGCACGGGCTCATCTTCGAGCGCTTCCTGAATCCCGAGCGCGTGACGATGCCCGACATCGACATCGACTTCGACGACCTGCGGCGTGGCGAGGTCATCGAGTACGTGAAGCAGAAGTACGGCGAGGCGAACGTCACGCAGATCATCACTTTCGGCACCATGGGCGCGAAGGGCGTGCTGCGCGACGTGGGGCGCGCGCTGGGGATCGCCTTCGCGGACGTGGACCGGGTGGCGCGCATGGTGCCCGACGGGCTCGGGATGACGCTGGCGCGCGCGCTCGAACTCTCGCCGGACCTCAAGAACCTGTCGCAGCGCGGGGAGCCGTATGCGCGGCTGCTCAAGAACGCGCGGGTGCTCGAGGGCATCGCCCGGCACGCCTCGACCCATGCCGCCGGCGTGCTCATCACCCCGGGCGCGCTGCTCGACCACGTGCCGCTCTACCGGCAGAAGGACGAGTCGGTGACCACGCAGTGGGACATGAAGTCGGTGGAGAAGATCGGGCTGCTGAAGATGGACTTCCTCGGCCTGCGCACGCTCTCGGTGCTGGAGGAGGCGGTGCGCCTGATCGCCGAGAAGACCGGAGAGCGCCCGGACCTCTCTCGCCTGCCGCTCGACGACGCGCCCGCCTACGGGATCTTCCAGAAGGCCGAGACGGTGGCCATCTTCCAGTTCGAGTCCAGCAACATGCGCGACTATCTGCGCAAGCTCAAGCCCACCGTGTTCGAGGACCTGGTGGCGATGAACGCGCTCTACCGTCCCGGGCCGCTGGAGAACATCCCGTACTTCATCGACTGCAAGCACGGCAGGCAGGTGGTTCGCTACGAGCACCCGGCGCTCGAGCCCATCCTGAAACGGACTTACGGCGTCTTCGTCTACCAGGAGCAGGTGATGGAGGCCGCCCACCGGCTCGCGGGTTTCTCGCTCGCGCAGGCCGACGAGCTGCGCCGCGCGATGGGCAAGAAGCTCGTCGCCGAGATGGAGAAGAAGCAGAAAGCCTTCCTCGAGGGCTGCGCGAAGAACAAGATCCCCGCTGCGAAGGCGTTGAAGATCTTCCAGACCATGGAGAAGTTCGCCGGCTACGGTTTCAATGCCTCGCACAGCGCGGCCTACGCGCTGATCGCCTACCAGTGTGCGTGGCTCAAGGCTCATCACCCGGCCGAACTGATGGCCGCGACCCTGACGAGTGAGATGTCGGACTCGAGCCGGATCGTGACGCTCATCGCCGAGTGCCGCCGCATGGAGATCGAGGTCCTGCCGCCCGACGTGAACCGCTCGCAGTGGAGGTTCTCGCTCGAGGATGGCTGCATCCGCGTGGGGCTCGGCGCGGTGCGGAACGTGGGGCAGGCCGCGGTCGAGGGCCTGGTCGCCGCGCGGGAGGGCGCGGCCGGCCTGGCCGCGGCCGCCGCACCGGGGCCGGAGGCCGGCGGGCCCTTCCGCGATCTCTTCGACCTGGCGCTGCGCGTGGACACCCGCACGCTGAACCGCCGCGTGCTCGAGAGCCTGGTCGCCGGAGGGGCCTGCGACGGGCTCGGCGCGGAGCGCGGTCGCATGTTCGCCGGCGCGGGCCGGGTGCTCGACCAGGCGGCCTCGCTGCACCGCGACCGCGAGCGCGGGCAATCGTCGCTCTTCGGCGACGAGGGTCGGTCCACCGGGGTGGTGGCGCCGCCGGAGCTGCCTCCGGCTCCGGCATGGTCGAGCCGCGAGCGGAGCGCGAAAGAGAAGGAGGTGCTGGGCCTCTACTTCTCGGAGCACCCGCTCGAGCCGCTGCGCGCCGAGCTCGGCCGGCTCGCCACCCACTCGGTGGGCGACCTGCTTCAGCAGCCGCACGGCACCGAGGTGCGGGTGGGCGGACTCATCGGTGAGGTGCGCACGATCAACACGCGGGCCGGGAAGCTCATGGCCGCGGTGGTGATCGAGGACCTGACGGGCCGGATCGAGGGTACGATGTTCCCGGACCTGTATGAGAACGTGCGGGCCTGGCTGGTCGCGGATGAGATCGTGGTGATCTCGGGGCGGGTCGAGATCCGGGACGACCGGGGCGCGAAGCTGCTGCTGACCGAGGTGCGCCGCCTCGAGGACGCCCGCGCGGCCTGGGCGCCGTGCCTGCACATCGAGGTGCGGGCGGAGGAACTCTCGGTGAAATGGCTGGAAGAGGTGGACGAGGTGCTGTCATCCTGCCCGGGTGGCTCCGAGGTCTACCTGCACGTCATCCTGCCCGACTTCTCGCGCAAGGCGAGGCGTTCGCGGCGGTATCGCGTGGCCGAGGACAGCGCGGTGGCCGATTCGCTCCGGCACCGTCTCCCGGGCCTGCGCGCGTTCTGGGGAAAGGGGGCCTCGTGACGACCTCGCTGGCATTCGAGAAGCCGGTGCTCGAACTGGAGCAGCAGATCCAGGAACTCAAGACGCGTGCCGCCGAGAGCGGGCTGGAGGTGGGCACGGAGCTGGCGGAGCTCGAGCGCAAGGCGGACGGGCTGCGGCGCGAGATCTATGCCGGGCTCACTCCGTTCCAGCGGGTGCAGCTGGCCAAGCACCCCAGGCGCCCGTTCAGCCTCGACTACATCCAGGCCTGTTTCACCGACTGGACCGAGCTGGCCGGTGACCGCCACTTCGCCGACGACCCCGCGATGCTGACGGGGCTGGCGCTGCTGGAGGGGCGCCCGGTCATGATCGTGGGGCAGCAGAAGGGCCGCGACACCAAGGAGAACCTCTACCGCCGTTTCGGCATGTCGAACCCCGAGGGCTACCGCAAGGCGCTCCGCCTGATGAAGCTGGCCGAGCGCTTCTCGGTGCCGGTGGTCACGCTGGTGGACACCCCGGGCGCATTCCCCGGCCTGGGCGCCGAGGAGCGTGGCCAGGCGGAGGCGATCGCGGTCAACCTGCGCGAGATGGCGCGCCTGCGGGTGCCCATCGTCACCGTCGTCATCGGCGAGGGCGGCTCCGGCGGGGCCCTGGGCATCGCCGTGGCGAACGTGGTGCTGATGTTCGAGAACTCGATCTACTCGGTGATCTCACCGGAGGGCTGCGCGGCGATCCTGTGGCGCGACCGGGCGCGTGCGCCCGACGCTGCGGAGGCGCTCAAGCTCACCGCCACGGACCTGATGCGGCTGGAGGTCGTGGAAGGCGTGCTGCCGGAGCCCCTGGGCGGGGCGCACCGTGACCCGGCCGCCGCCGCGGCCACGCTCAAGGCCGCGTTGATCGTGCAGTTGGATGCGCTGGCGGCGCTGAGCCCGGATGAACTGGTCGACCAGCGCCTGGCGAGATACCGGCGGATGGGTGTCTATCGGGAGGCCGCCGGTTGACCGGTGGAAAACGCGGTTGCTAGACTGACCCGACGCTGCGCCGCCCGCCCGGCGGGGGTTGCGCGGATGCACCAGGCCAGACCTTCGAGATGACCAACGGCAGCAGTCCCGCCGGGTGCCGCGCGGGCGCAGGCCACCACGTCAACGTGAACGACCGGGGGGATCCGATGCCGCTCAGTCCGGAACTGCTCAGCATCCTGGTGTGTCCTGCCTGCAAGGGCGACCTGGTCTACGAAGAGGGCCTCCGGCGACTCACCTGCAATGCCTGTCGGTTGCGTTATCGCATCGAGGACGACATCCCGGTGATGCTGGTCGAGGAAGCGGAGAAGTTCTGACCACCCGCACCGGTACCCACTCCGTGTCCCGCCCCCGCGCCGCCTTCGGCCCGACCTTGTTCTGGTTGTCGCTGCTGGTGGGAGTCGGAGCGCCCAGGGGTGCCGCCGCCCAGTTGCAGGGCTTGAAGCTCACGGACAGCGGCGATGCCACGATCCGCTTCACGGTGAGCGTGCCGGCCCCACGGTTCATGAGCGTCCCGGCTGAGACGGGGTCGGAGCCCGCGACGCGGCTGGTCCTCGAGGACCACGAGAACGCCGTGGGCTCAGGGGATCCCGCCCTGCCAGGGCGCATCGTGGTCGTGGCGGTGCCGCCCCTGGGGGAGATCCGGGTGAGCGCGATCGGCGCCGACCCCGAGATGCGGGAGGCGTTCCTGCTCGCGCCGCTGCCGGGAGCACCACCTGCGGATCGCGCGCAGGCGCGCGCCGCGTCCGGGACGGAAGCGCAGCCTGGACCGCGCGCGGAACTGCTGGGCGTGGGCTGGCTGCGCAATCAGCGCATCGCCCGGGTCGCCATCCACCCGGCCGATTACGACCCGGATGCGCGGCGCCTCGTGATCTACCGCCGCATCGAGGTCACGGTCATGGTCGAACCGTCCGGCGACCTCGGTCCGCCGGCCGAGCGCGAGGACCCGTTCGAAGGCGTCTACCGGGGCGCCCTGCTCAACTACGAGCAGGGGCGGGGCTGGCGCCGCCCGGCGACGCGGCGGCTGCTGGAGCGGGCGGCGCTGCAGCCTGGCGGGCTCGCGGCGTTCGCGCCCGCGGTGCCCGAGACCAGCGTGTACGTCGGCCGCACCTGGATCAAGATCGCGGTGCAGCGGGCTGGCTTCTACAAGGTGGACTACGGCCGGTTGCGGACGTTCTCGTTATTCAGCCAGGACGCCGCGCGGATCCCCCTCGACAGCCTGCGGCTGTT
>JANXPZ010000029.1 GCA_025357055.1 Candidatus Eiseniibacteriota bacterium
GGGTCGCTCGACCACGGCAGGAGCGGGCTACCCGGACTGGCTGGCCAGGTAGACCTGCAGACCCATCTGCCCGATCTGCGCCCGCTGGGCCTCGGCCCAGTCCACGTGATCCTCCTCCATCTTGAGGATCTTCGTGAGCAGGTCCGCAGTGGCCTGGTCCTCGGCCTCTCGCGCCACGCGGATCGCGGCGTTGTAGGCGCGCACCGCGCCCAGCTCGGCCTCCTCGTCGTTCGCGATCATCTGCGGGACGTCCTTGCCGATCTTCATGGCATTGAGCTTCGAGACGATCGGGATGCCGTCGAAGAACAGGATGCGCTGGATGAGCCACTCCGCGTGCTTCATCTCCTCCATGGCCTGCTTCTCGATGGCACCGTGGAGTTTCACGTAGCCCCAGCTCTCGCACATCTCGGAGTGCACCATGTACTGGCTGATGGCGGTGAGCTCCTCGGCCAGCAGCTCGTTGAGGACGGCCAGCACCTTGTCGTTGCCCTTCATCGTCTGCTCCTTCCTGGCGACGTGAACGAAACGTGTCCGGGTACGGTGCTCGTCTGCGCATCGCCCGTCAAGCCGGCCCCGACGGCACCCTGGCGCGCGCCGCTCCGGCGGGGCGGCGGCAGCGACGGCCCGATCCCGGCCCGCGACGTCGCGTGATCACGCGACTACGACCTCAAGAGCGGGGAGCCCAGTGGCAGGACGTTCCGTCCGAACGTGCCGTTGGTCACCTCCGCGATGGCGACGTACATCGCGTTGAGACCGCAGGCCAGGCCGATCCAGCCACCCAGCCGGGTGGTGCCCAGGCCCAGGTCACCACCGGCGAGCAGGAAGAACGTGATCCACAGCAGCAGGAACACGCTCCACACCGCGCGGTTCGAGCGGAACGTGGAGATCCACAGGCCGAAGGTGAACACGCCCCACATCAGCAGGGTCACCCCCAGCCCGGCCGCGGACGGGGCCGCGATCAGGCCCGCGCCGACGGTCCATTGCAGCAGCGCCCACCACCACCAGAACAGGCCGTACGACGTGAACGCCACCGTGCCGAAGGTGTTCCCGTTCCGGTACTCCATCATCCCGGTGAGGAGCTGCGCCACCCCGCCGAACGCGAATGCGAGCGGCACGACGGCCGGCAGGGCGTCCCTCGGCAGCAGGCCCGCGTTGATTGAACTCAGCACGACCGTCGTCAACCCGAACCCGACGAGCCCCAGCGGCGCGGGGTTCGCAGGCTTCACCTGTGTGTCTGTCATGGGGCGGCCTCCCGTGGATCCACTTCACCTGGTACCAGGCGCCGGGTCGGCGCCGTTTCGATCCTTCCGCGCTTCCCGCCGCCGGGGCCACGACCCCGTCCGGCAGAGAACGGGGCAGGGCCGAAGCCCCGCCCCCTCCTGCGCGGACGAGGCGCCGTCAGCGCGCCGGGCGCTCCATCAGCAATCGCCGCGCGTACGGGATCAGGCCGCCCGCGTCGATGATCGCCTGCCGCGCCCGCGGCAGGGGCTCGATGGCGAACGCCTTCCCCGAGGTGCGGTTCCAGACCTTGCCATCCTTGATCTCGAGCTCGTCGCCCTCCCCCACATCGATCGTCGGGCAGATCACCATGGCCAGCCCGACGTTGATCGAGTTCTGCAGGAAGATGCGCGCGAAGTTCCGCGCGACGACGGTGATCTCGTAGCCCTTGATGCACGAGGCGGCCTGCTCGCGCGAGGAGCCGCAGCCGAAGTTGCCCCCCGCCACGATGAACGAGCCGGGCGCGACCTCCTTCGCCTTCAGTCTCCGATTGAACTCGGCGTCATCCACGAAGGCGAACTGCGGCGTCTCGGTCGGCAGCACCGTGGCCATGAAGCGCCCCGGATAGATGATGTCGGTGGAGACGTCGTCGCCGAGCTTGCGTACGACCTTGCCCGTGGCCATCTCAGTCCACTCCTCTCGGGTCGGAGATCTCGCCGGTGATCGCGCTGGCCGCGGCGACCGCGGTCGAGCACAGGTAGACCTCGGCGTTCGGGTTGCCCATCCGTCCCTTGAAGTTCCGGTTGGTGGTGGCGAGCGCCGTCTCGCCGTCCGCCAGCGCCCCCTGGTGCACGCCCAGGCACGGGCCACAGCCGGGATTGCACACCACCGCGCCGGCCGCGACGAGGTCGCGCAGATAGCCCAGGCGCAGCGCCTCGGAGTAGATGCGCCACGAGGCCGGGAACACCAGCATGCGCGTGCTGTCCGCCACGCGCTTGCCCTTGAGGATCCGCGCCGCCACCTCGAGGTCGTCGAGGCGGCCGTTGGTGCAGGAGCCGACCACGATCTGCTGCACCTTCTTCCCCTTCACCTCGGCGATCGGCTTGACGTTGTCCACCGTGTGCGGGCAGGCGATCTGCGGGCCCAGCGTCGACACGTCGATCTCGACCACCCGGTCGTAGACCGCGTCCGCGTCCGGCCCGAACAGGTCGAGTGCGTCCTTCACGCCGGCCTCGTCGCGCAGGTAGCGCTCGGTCTCGGCATCGGGCGGGACCACGCCGGCAGTGGCGCCGGCCTCCACCGTCATGTTGCAGAGCACCAGCCGGCCCGAGGTCGGCATGGCCTTGATCGTCTCACCGTGGAACTCGATGACCTTGTAGTTCGCGCCCTCGGCCGTGAGCGTCCCGATCAGATGGAGGATCAGGTCCTTCGCGTAGACGCCCGGGGTGAAGCGCCCCTTCACCACGACTTTGATGGTGCCCGGGACCTCGACGTTCAGCGTGTTGCCCAGCGCCCACACCGAGGCCATCTCGGTCGCACCGATGCCGAAAGCGAAGGCGCCGAGCGCGCCGTGCGTCGTGGTGTGGCTGTCGGTGCCCACCAGCACGAAGCCCGGCCGCACGTAGCCGTTCTCGGGCAGGATCTGGTGGCAGATGCCGCCCACGTCGCCGCGGATGTCGTGGAACTTGGTGATGCCCTGCCTCGCGATGAACTCGCGGATCTTCTTCTGGTTGGTCGCCGTCTTCGACGACTCCGCCGGCACGCGGTGGTCGAAGATGATGGCGATGCGCGAGGGGTCCCAGACCTTCGGCTCGCGGCCGGTGCCCTGGAAGATCTCGTTGAACTGGTTGATGACGAGCGCGCCGTTCTCGTGGGACATCGCCAGGTGGACCGGCGGCTCGAGGACGTCGCCCACCGCCACCGCGGGCTTGCCGCAGGCGCGGGCCAGCAGTTTCTGCACGTAGGTCATTCCCATCGTATTTCCTTCCTCCCTCAACGGCCGGGTCAGACGATGCCCTTCGACTTGAGTGCTGCCAGCTCCTCCGGCGTCACGCCGACGCCCGCCAGCACCTCCGCGGTGTGCGCGGAGAGGCGCGGCGGCGGCGCCGTGATGTCGCCCGGGGTCTTCTCGAACTTCGCGGTCAGCCCGAAGAGCGGCAGCGTGCCGAGCCCCTCGGTGGGCACCCGCTTCAGCGTGCCCCGGTGCTGGATCTGCGGCTGCAGGAGCGCCTCCTCGAGGCCCAGGATCTCCCCGCTCGGGACGTCCTTCGCGTTGAGCAGGTCCACCCATTCCTTCGTGCCGCGCGCGGCGAGCTTCGCCTCGAGCAGCGGCGTCAGCTCCTTGCGGTTCTGCTTGCGGATGTCGCGCTTCTGGAAACGCCCGTCGGTCTTGAGCTCCGGCACCCCGAGCACGTCGCAGACCGACTCCCACTGCTCCTGCTTGTTCGCGGCGATGTTGATGAAGCCGTCCTTCGTCCGGAATACGCCGGACGGGGCCGCGGTGAAGTTGTCGTTGCCCATCAGCACCGGCTGCTGCCCGCCGATCAGCAGGTTGGCCGCGACCCAGCCCATGAGCGGCATGATGGAATCGAGCATCGCGACGTCGATGAACTGTCCCTCGCCCGAACGCTCGCGATGGTAGAGCGCCGCCATCACGGCGAAGGCCGCGTTGAGCCCGCCCACCGTGTCGCACACCGGGAAGCCGGCGCGCAGCGGGTTGAGGCGCTCGTCGCCGTTCACGGCCATCTCGCCGCTCAGGCCCTGGATGATCTGGTCGTAGGCCGGCTTGAACGCGTCCGGCCCGGTCTGCCCGAAGCCCGAGATGGCGCAGTAGACCAGGCGCGGGTTGATCGCCTTGAGCACGTCGTAGCCGAGGCCGAGGCGGCCCATCACGTCGGGACGGAAGTTCTCCACCAGCACGTCCGCGTCCTTCACCAGCCGCTTGAAGATCTCCTTGCCCTCGGGCGACTTGGTGTTGAGCGTCACCGACTTCTTGTTGGCGTTCTGGGCGAGGAAGCTGGTGCCCATCAACTGCTCGTTCAGTCCGGGCACGATGCCCAGCTTGCGGGCCAGGTCGCCGTCCTTCGGGTTCTCGATCTTGATGACCTCGGCGCCCAGCAGCGCCAGGTGCAGCGTGCAGAACGGCCCTGCCAGCACGTTCGTCAGGTCGAGGACCCGTACCCCGGAGAGGATGGACTTGCTCATGAAGGCTCCTTCGTCGCGATGGGCCCCGTCCGGTGGACGTAGCCCTGCATGTCACGTCCGAAATGCGCTGCCACGTCACGCGCGACCGCGATCAGGCGCTCGAGGTCCACCTCCGTGCGGAAGCCCTGCCGCTGCAGGACGTGCACGAGATCCTCGGTGGCCACGTTGCCGGCCGCCACCCTGGTGAACGGGCAACCGCCCAGGCCCGCGAACGAGGTCTCGAACGACGTCACGCCCGCGCGCCGGGCCGCGAAGATGTTGGCCATGCCCAGGCCATAGGTGTTGTGGAAATGGCAGGTGCACTCGACTCCGGGATCGAGCTTCAGCACCGCGCCGAAGAGCCGCTCGACCTGCGCCGGATCGGCGTGGCCCGCCGTGTCGGCCAGGCTGATGCTCCTGAGCCCCGCCTCCAGGTACGCGCGCACCATGCCGAGCACGCGCTCCTCAGGAACCGGACCCTCGAATCCGCAGCCAAAGGCCGACTGCACCGAGACCTGCACCTTCCGGCCCGCCGCCACGGCCTGCTTCGCCGCGCCGACGATGCGCTCCGTGGCCTCCTCGGTGCCCATGCCGGTGTTCTTGCGGCTGTGGGTCTCGCTCGCCGAGGCTCCCAGGCAGAACATCTCGACCCCGCAGGCCAGCCCGCGCTCGAGCCCCTTCTCGTTCAGCACCAGGCCCGAGAGCAGGGTCGTCGAGGTCTTGCCCGTCGTGAGTCGCCGGAACAGTTCGTCGGTGTCGGCCATCTGCGGGACCTTCTCCGGGTGGACGAACGAGCCCACCTGGACGATGTCCACGCCGGCGTCCATCACCCGGCGGATCCAGCCTTCCTTCGTTTCGAGCGGGACGACCTGCTTTTCCATCTGCAGCCCGTCCCGCGGGCCGACTTCGTGGATGACGATGCGCGTCATGGTCTCCCGGCCGCCGCTAGAGCTTCGCCGCGATGGCCTGCGCCATCTCCAGCGTCTTCGCCGCGCCGCCCATGTCGTAGGTGCGCACCTTGCCTTCGCGCACCACGTCGGCGACCGCCTGCTCGACGCGCGTGCCGGCGTCGGTCTGGCCGAGCCAGTCGAGCATCATCTTGGCCGCCAGGATCGTGGCGATCGGGTTCACCTTGTACTGCCCGGCGTACTTGGGGGCCGAGCCGTGAGTGGGCTCGAACACCGCGAGCTTCTGGCCGATGTTGCCCGAGCAGCCGAACCCGAGCCCGCCCACCATCTGCGCGCACAGGTCGGAGATGATGTCGCCGTAGAGGTTCGGCGCCACCAGTACGTCGTAGTTGAACGGGTTCTTGAGCAGCCACATGGTCATCGCGTCGATGTTGGCGTCGTCCATGGCGATGTCCGGGAAGTCCTTCGCCACCAGCTTCGCCGTCTCCAGGAACAGCCCGTCGGTGGCGCGCACCACGTTGGCCTTGTGCACCACGGTGACCTTCTTGCGCCCGAACTTCTGCGCGAACTCGAAGGCCGCGCGGACGATGCGCTCCGAGCCCTTCTTCGTGTTGATCTTGCAGGAGATCGCGTACTGGTCGCCCGCCAGGTCCTTGAACGCCTTGAACGGCGGCGACAGCTCGGTGAGCGTGTCGCGCAACAGGTCCGGCACCGTGTTGAACTCGACGCCGGCGTAGAGGTCCTCGGTGTTCTCGCGGAACACGACGAGATCGATCCCCTCCTTGAAGTTGAGCGGGTTCTGCGCGTAGGCCTTGCAGGGACGCAGGCAGACGTAGAGGTCGAAGAGCTGCCGCATGCGCACGATCGGCGAGCGGTAGACCATGTTCTTGCCCTGGAGCGCCGGCACCAGCTCCTTCTCGGCCGCCTTCACCGGCTTCGACGTGATGGCGCCGAACATCGCCGCGTCCACGTTCTTGAGCAGCTCGATGGTGCGCGCCGGGAAGGCGTCGCCTTCGTTGCACCAGAACTCCCAGCCGATGTCACCATGGACGTACTCGGCGTCGAGTCCGACCTTGTCGAGCACGATCTTCGCCGCTTCCATCACTTCGATGCCGACGCCGTCGCCGGGCAACCACGCGATCTTGAACTTCTTCGCCACGGGGCAACCTCCTCGTTGGGCTCTTCGCTGCGGGTCCGGACACATCCACGGTGCTGCCAGGCGAGCGGGGCCGACACGCTCCGCTCGAATTCGAGTGCGGGGGACTCTAAGGCCTCGGGCGACCCGTGGACAATGCGGGAATCGGGCCGCCGCACCGAAATTCATTCGGCCGAAGCGGGCTCGGCGCGGGTGCCGCCCGGGGAGGCTCATGCCGGGCAATGACCTGCGGGGGGCGGGAAATCAGGTGCGGCTGCCGGCGGGGTCGCCGCGGCGCGCGCCCACTCGCCGGCGGCGTGTCACCGGCCTGCAAAGACTCCGGGGACCGCGCCCGGACCGGCATGTCGCAAGGTTAGCGGTAGCCCCGTTCGCCCGGCCGACCGAGCTTCTCGAGCCACATCTGCTCGAGCATGCGCAGGTCCACGGGGGACGCTCCTTCCCGGTCAGCTCGCGTAGCGCAGGACGGCGATGAAGTGACACGTCGTGCCCGCGAGCACGAACAGGTGCCAGACGAAGTGGGCGTAGCGCATCCGGCGGGCCACGTAGAACCCCACACCCCCGGTGTATGCGACCCCGCCGGCCGCGAGCCAGAAGAGACCCCACGCCGGCATCGCGTGCCACAACGGCCGCGCCGCGATCAGGATCAACCACGCCATGGCCAGGTAGAGCACGGTGGACAGCCGCGGGTGCCGCACGCCCCCGACCGACTTGAGGACGATCCCGCCCACGGCGAGGGCCCAGATGAGCCCGAAGAGCGTCCATCCCCACGGGCCCCGCAGGACGCCCAGCGTGAACGGCGTGTAGGTCCCCGCGATGAGCAGGTAGATCGCGCCGTGGTCGAGGATGTGGAACACGCGCTTGGCGCGGTTCGGGGCAAGCGCGTGGTAGAGCGTCGAGGTGAGGTAGAGGAGCGCCATGCTCGCGGCGAAGACCGCGGCGCCCACGATGGCGGCCGCGCCATGCCCGAGCGCCCCGTGCACCAACACCGGCAGGGCGATCAGCGCGGCGAGGAACCCCGTGCCGTGGCTGATGCTGTTGGCGATCTCCTCCCCGACGGTTTGCGTCCGTTGCCGGACGGCCGCTGATTCGACCACGGAGTCTCCTTCATCCTCTCGCGCAGCACGGCGGGCAGGACGTCCGCACGCCTGCGGCGCTCCGTCGGACCGGCTCCAGCAGGTGGATGAGCGGCCCGGCCTGCTGACCCTCCGGCGGTCGCCCCACGGGCGGGGTCACCGGTCTTCTTCCCCGATCTCCCGGTCCCGGTACACGTCATAGTCGGGCACCAGGCGGTCGTACTCCTCGTCCATCAAGGGCGATGAGATCATGAAGTCCGCGGACGACCGATTGCAGGCGATGGGGATGTTCCACACCACGGCCATCCGCAGCAGCGCCTTCACATCCGGATCGTGGGGCACCGGTTCGAGCGGGTCCCAGAAGAAGATCAGGAAGTCGATCTCCCCATCGGCGATCTTCGCGCCGATCTGCTGATCGCCGCCGAGCGGGCCACTCTGCAGCTTCACGACCTCGAAGCCGAGTTCCTCCTCGAGCATCTGCCCCGTCGTTCCCGTGGCGTAGATCTTGTGGTGCGCTAGCAGGACCCGGTTGTACTTCGCCCACTCGACCAGGTCGCGCTTCTTGTTGTCATGCGCGACGAGGCCGATGCTCTTGTCGGGTCCCATGGGGACCTTCTTGCTGGCCATGTCACCTCTCTCTGAGCCACAGCGGTTCATCCATCCGGGGCGCCAGATGCCGTCCGGTGGAAGCCATGGTCAGCGCCACCTTGCCACGACGCGGCCGGGCACGACAACACGCTCCGGGAGCGGCCCGGGGATCGCTCAGCTTCGGCCGGTCTGCTTGTAGAAGTTCCTGGCCGCCTTGCGGATGATCTTCCACTTCCGGTCTTCTTCCGCACGGACACGCACGTCCGTCTTCTTCGTCGCGACGTGTGCCTCGCGCACGAGCTTGTGGTAACTGGCCAGTCGCTCGGGCGGCAGCACTCCCGACTCGACCGCGGTCCGGACCGCACAGCCCGGCTCATCCGTGTGCGCGCAGTCGCGGAAACGGCACGACCGGGAGGCCAGCTCGATCTCCGGGAAGGCCGCGCTGATGCCCCCCTCCGATCCCGTCAGGCCCAGTTCCCGAAGCCCCGGCGTATCGATGAGCACGCCCCCAGCCGGCAGCTGGATCAGCTCGCGCGCCACCGTCATGTGGCGCCCCCGGCCGTCGCTCACCCGCACTTCCCGCGTCGCCTGCCGCTGCTCGCCGAGCAGCGCGTTCACGAGCGTGGACTTCCCGGCGCCCGAGGGCCCGATCAGGACAGCGGTCCGATGGCCCGAGACGTACGCGAGGAGCGGCGCGACGCCCTCGCCAGTGAGCGCATTCATCGCGAGCACCTCGGTCCCGGGCGCGATCGACTCGACGGCGCTGCGCGCTGCCTCCGGGTCGGCGGACAGGTCCACCTTCGTGAGCACCACCACCGGGACGGCACCCGATTCCCACGCCACGGACAGTTCGCGCTCGATGCGGCGCAGGTTGGGCGGCCCGGCGATCGGGTGGACGACGAACACGGTGTCGATGTTGGCGGCCAGCACCTGGACGTCGGAGGTCCTGCCCGGATCGCCGCGCGTGATGGCACTCGCGCGGCCGAGCACCACTTCGATCAGCGGGGCGTCGAGACCTTCGGGAGCAAGCACGGCGACCCAGTCGCCGACCGCCGGCAGGTCCGCCGGACCCTTCGCTGACTTCAGGAGACGGGCGGAGAGCCTTGCGCGAACGACGCCTGCCGGCGTGGCGATCAGCGCGCTGCCGCGATCGCTGCGGATCACGCGGGCCGGCGTCAGGCTCCGCGCCAGATGCGGCTCGAAGAGCGCCTGCCAGCGCGGGGAGAATCCGAGTTCTTCAAGTGTCGAGCTGTCGGACAAGGCGGATCCTCCCGCAGCAGATGGTATTGGAGTTGTTCGTCACGCGCCCCGCCCCCTCACCAGGACGGCATCGCTGGATGCGGATTCGAACCGGTGCCGGGCCAGCGCCTCGTACTCCGGCGAGTGATACCAGGCCTTCGCCGTCTCCTCGTCCGGGAAGCGCAGCAGCACCGTCCGGGTCCCGGACCATTCGCCTTCGAGGACCGTCGGAGCCTCGTCCACCGCCAGCACCTCGCCTCCGAACCGCTCGAGGAGCGGGTCGGTCCCCTCGAGATAGCGCTGGTAGCCCTGCACGTCATGGACGGCGATCCGAGCGACGAAATAGCAGGCCACTTGTCCTCCCCCACGTCCATGCCCCCGGGGATCTCGCTGGAGATCGCCCCGCCTCAATACCCTGGCAGCCTCATCATCACGCCCGGGCCGATGGGCCACTGGAGCCAGTAGAACATCAGCAGCAGCGCCGTCCACGAGACCAGGAAGGCGATCGAGTAGGGCAGCATCATCGAGATGAGCGTGCCTGCCCCGGCCTTCGGGTCGTAGCGCCGGGCCGCCACGATCAGGATCGGCAGGTAGGGGAAGCAGGGCGTGATGATGTTCACCACCGACGCGCCGATGCGGAAGACGACCTGCGTGCACTCGGGGGTGAAACCCAGCATGGCGAACATCGGCACGAACACCGGCGCCATCATCGCCCACTTGGCCGAGGCCGAGGTGATGAAGAAATCGAGCGACGCGGAGAACAGCACGAGCCCCACCAGCAGCGGCGCGCCGACCAGGCCGATCCCCTTCAGGAACTGCGCCCCGGAGATGGCGACGATGCCACCAAGGTTCGACCAGTTGAAGAAGGCGATGAACTGCGCGGCCGTGAACGCGAGCACGATGTAGGTGCTCATGGTCGCGAGCGTCTCGCCGGTCATCTTCGTGACGTCGCGGTCGTTGTGGATCTTCCCCGAGACGATACCGAACGTGAGCCCGGGGATGAAGAAGAGCAGCATGATCAGGATGATGATGCTGTCGAAGAACGGCTTGAGCTGTTCCAGGATGGTCGCCCCGGGACCGCGCAGCGGCGCCCACGCCGGCAGCACCAGCACGAGGAAGAACGCCACGGTGAGCGCCAGCGCCAGGCCCGCGGCCCGCAGACCGCGGCGCTCCGCCGGCGTGACCTCGCCGAGCGCGTGCGCGTCCGGCGCCGTGCCGGCGGCGGGTTTCCAGGGGCCGAGCCGCGGCTCGACGAAGCGGTGCGTGATCCAGGTGCCGACCACGGTGAGCACCGGGGCGGTGACCGTGAGGAAGAAGTAGTTGCCCAGCACCTGCGGCTCGTAGCCGGGCAGCAGCTTCGAAGCCCGGGTCGCCTCCTGCGTGAACCCGATGAGCAGGACGTCGAGCGGCGAGGGCAGCACGTTCGCACTGAAGGCGCCGCCCACCCCGGCGAAGGCCGCCGCGAGGCCGACCAGCGGATTGCGCCCGGCGGCGGCGAAGAGCATGGCGGCGATGGGCGGCAGGATGATCACGCCGGCGTCGGCCGCGAGGTGCGCGAGCATGCCGGCGAAGATCACGGCCGCGGTGAGCAGCGTGGGCGGCATGCTGGCGACGAAGGTCCGCAGCGTCAGCGTGATGAGCCCGGTCCGCTCGGCGACGCCCACGCCCATCATCGCCACCAGCACGATGCCGAGGGGTGCAAAGCCCATGAAGTTCTTCACCGCCTCGGTGAAGATGCGCCGCAGCCCCTCGCGGTCGAGCAGGTTGACGGCCGCGATGATGGAGCCATCGCGCGGATGCACGACCGCGACCCCGAGTCGCGCGCAGATCCACGAGGCGACCAGCACCACGCCCGCAAGGATCAGGAAGATGGTGATGGGGTCGGGCAGCCGGTTGCCGACGCGCTCGATGGCGTCGAGCACGCGGGCGAATGCGGGCCGGCGCGGCGACTTCGGCGGACTGGGGCGGCGTTCGCTCATCACGGTCTCGTGGGCGGTTCCCCGGGCGGATTCCCGGGCGCACCGCCCGGTTGTCAGAGGGCGCAGATTGGAGCAGGCTCGGCCTTTCCGCAAGGGCGATCCGCTCGCGCTTCCGTCCCGAGCGCGGTCCCGTCCGGCCAGGACGCGACCGCGCTCGGGACGCAGACCAGCGTGCGCTACCATGCTGCGGACGTCGGCCGTCCACCGGAGGTGAACTGCATGCGCTTCGCGCTCGCACTCGCATGGTTGCTCGCGACCAGTCCGTCCGCGTTCGCCCAGGCCGCCCTGCAGCCGCAGGCCGCGACCCCGCCCACGCTCGAACAGGTCCGCGCCGGCATGAACATCCCGTCCCTCTCCCTCGACCTGCGCGGGCAGATGGACTCAGTCGGCTTCGCCTCGACCGCCGCGCAGATGGCGAAGGTCTGGGAGCTCTCGGCCACGCCGCCCGCGCCCGACTCGTTCGGCGCGCGCCCCGCCCCCGGCGTGGCCGCGGTGATCTGCCCGCACGACGACTACCTCTACGCCGGGCGCGTCTACCGCCAGGTGCTGCCGCTCGTCACCGCGCGCCGCGTGATCCTGGTGGGCGTGTTCCATCGCTACCGGCGCTTCGGCGCGCACGACCAGCTGGTCTTCGACAAGTACCGGGCGTGGCGCACGCCCGACGGGCCGGTGCCGGTCTCGGGCCTGCGCGGGGCGCTCCTCTCCCACCTGTCCCCCGACGACTTCGTGCAGAGCGCGGCCATGCACGACTCCGAGCACTCGCTCGAGGCCCCGCTCTACTGGCTCCGGCACCTGCGCCCCGAGCTGGAGATCGTGCCCATCCTCGTCCCGGCGGCGAAGTTCGACCGCCTCGAGGAGCTGGCCGGCCGCCTGGCCGTGGCGCTCCGCGCCACCCTGATCGCGCACGACTGGCAGCTGGGGCGCGACGTGGCCATCGTCATCTCGACCGACGGCGTGCACTACGGGCCGGACTTCAAGTACGTGCCCTACGGCGACGGCGGGATCACGGCCTACCAGAAGGCGACGGAGAAGGACCGCGCGCTCCTGACGGGACCGCTGAGCGGCACGCTCACGACCGGGAAGGTGCGCGGGCTGTACGCGGACTTCGTCGATCCCGAGAAACCGGATGTGTACCGCCTGACGTGGTGCGGGCGCTTCGCCGTTCCGCTGGGCCTGCTGCTGCTCGAGCGCCTGTCGCGCGACCTGGGGCCGCTCACCGGCCACCCGATCGCCTACGCGACCTCGGTCGGCTGGCCCGAGTTGCCGGTGCGCGACCTCGGCCTCGGCGCCACCGCGCCCGCCAGCCTCTACCACTTCGTCTCGTACCCGGCGGTGGCGTTCACGTTGGGTCGCGCGAAGTAGGGTCGGCGGCACGGTGCACGCGGACTCGCCTGCAGGGCCGCCCCCCCGCCTCGTCCCCCCGCTTCCCGCGTTCGTCACGATCGGCTCGGCGCGCGGGGCCCGGCGGACTACGGTCGCCGGGTTCCGGACCGTCCCACTCCCACCTGAAGAGGGAACCTCATGATGCCCCGCCCGCTCCGCTTCGCCTGCGCGCTCACCCTGCTGGCCCTCTGCCTGCCCGTCCTCACGGCGGCGCAGACGCACGGGCCGCAGGCCGCCTACATGGACACCACCTGCGCGCCCTGCAGGGACTTCTTCCAGTACGCCAACGGCACCTGGCTTGCCACCGTGCAGATCCCGCCCTCCTATCCCGCCATGGGCATGGGCCGGGAGATCTTCGATCGCAACCAGCTGACGCTCACCCGCGTGCTCGGGCGGCTGGCGACCGGGGCGGACCAGCAGAAGGACGCCACGCTGCAGAAGGTCGGCTGGCTCTACGCGGCGCTCATGGATTCGGCCCGCGCCGACCGCGAAGGGCTCGCGCCGGTCCGGGCGGATCTCGCGCGGATCGAGGCCATCCGCACGACCCAGGACCTGCGCCGCGAGTTCGCGAACCTGGACGGCTACTCGCCGTTCGGCTTCGCGACCGAGGCGGACCCCGGGCAGAGCACCATGAACATCGGCCAGGTGTCGCAGGGCGGCCTCGGGCTGCCCGACCGCGACTACTATTTCCGCACCGATCCCAAGTCCGACACGCTGCGGCAGTTCTACGTGGGCCACGTCGCGCGCGTGCTCTCGCTCACGGGCATGGCGCCCGAGCCAGCGAAGGATGCGGCCGGCCGGATCATGAAGCTCGAGACCGCGCTGGCCGAGTCGTCGCTCTCCGTCACGGAGCAGCGCGAGCCCGAGAAGCTCTATCACAAGATGACGGTGAAGCAGCTCCAGACACTGGCGCCGGCGATCGACTGGGTGGCCTTCTTCGGCGAGACGGGCGTGAAGGCGATGGCCAGCCCGGCCGCCGAGGTGGACGTCTCGATGCCCGCGTTCATGCGCCGGATGAGCGGCCTGATCGAGAGCACGCCCATCGAGGACTGGCGCGTCTACCTGCGCTACCACACGGTCCGCGGCGCGCTGCCCTGGCTGGGGCAGGCCGCCTACGACGAGGCGTTCTCGTTCACCTCGAAGCTCTCGGGGCAGAAGGTGCCCAGCCCGCGCTGGAAGCGCGCCGCGAACGCGATGGACGGGGCCATGGGCGAGGCGCTGGGCAAGGCCTACGTCGAGACCGAGTTCCCGCCGTCGTCGAAGGCGCGCATGGTCGAGTTGGTGAACAACCTCCGGCTGGCGCTGAAGGGGCGCATCGAGACGCGGCCCTGGATGAGCGACGCCACCCGGAAGCAGGCGCTGGTCAAGCTGAACGCCATCCTCCAGAAGATCGGCTACCCGGACAAGTGGCTCGACTACTCTCCGCTGAAGATCGATCCGCAGGAGCCCGCGTTCGCCGGCGTGCGCCGGGCGCAGCAGTTCGAGCAGAAGCGCCAGCTGGCCAAGATCGGCAAGCGCGTGGACCGCAACGAATGGCAGATGACCGCGGCCACGGTGAACGCCTACTACAACCCGCCGACCAACGAGATCTGCTTCCCGGCCGGCATCCTGCAGCCGCCCATGTTCGATGCGAAGGCCGACGACGCCGCGAACTACGGCGCCATCGGCGCCGTGATCGGGCACGAGCTGACGCACGGCTTCGACGACCAGGGCCGCAAGTACGACGCCCAGGGGAACCTGAGGGACTGGTGGACCCCGGAGGATGGCAGGGAGTTCGAGGCGCGCACCCAGAAGCTCGTGGACCAGTACGACGGCTACATCGCCGAGGACACCCTGCACGTCAACGGCAGGTTCACGCTGGGCGAGAACCTGGGTGACCTGGGTGGCGTCACCGTGGCCTACGACGCCTGGAAGCTGTCGCTCAAGGGCAAGCCGGCGCCGCAGGCCATCGGCGGATTCACGCCCGAGCAGCGCTTCTTCCTCAGCTTCGCCCAGATCTGGCGGAACGTGTACCGCCCCGAACTGACGCGGCTCGTGGCCCTGACGGACCCGCACTCCCTGCCACACTGGCGGGTCGTCGGCCCGCTCGGGAACATCCCCGAGTTCGCCAAAGCGTTCGGCTGCCAGCCCGGCGACCCGATGGTGATCACCCCGGAGAAACGCACCGACGTCTGGTAGGCACACCCCGCGCAAGGCGCGGGCGGCAGGCAGAGGCGGGGTGGATGACACGGAGCCCGCAGCGGGGGTCCCCGGCCCCGACCGACGCAGGATGCGGCGGTCGGGTGTTTGCCGGGGAGCGAGCACCGCCAGGATGGCGGAGCGCAGCGTCCCCGCGGAGGGCTTCGCGTCGTCCGCCCCGCCGCCTCCGCGCGGGCACGCGTCGTCCGCCCCGCCGCCCTCCCGCAGGCACACAACCGTTGACGCCCCCCACCGCGGTCATTATGGTCTGCTCGCCCTCACGGGACCCGCGGGAATGGTCGGCCCGAGCCCGGCCGTGACCCGCGAGGCGATTCTGCAGTCCGGCGCCCACGCAGAAGCCATCCGGGAGCATCCATGGCCAATCCGCTCTTCGCCACCAAGCCGCTCAGCCTGTTGCTCGAGGAGATGAAGGGCGAGAACCGCCTCCGCCGCGTCCTCGGCCCCGTCCAGCTCACCAGTCTCGGCGTCGGCGCCGTCATCGGGGCCGGCATCTTCGTGGCCACCGGTGCCGCCGCCCACAACGTGGCCGGCCCCGCGCTGATGCTCTCCTACGTGATCGCGGGCATCACCTGCATCTTCGCCGCGCTCTGCTACGCCGAGTTCGCCTCGATGGTCCCGATCGCCGGCTCGGCCTACACCTACGCCTACGCCACGCTCGGCGAGTTGTTCGCCTGGATCATCGGCTGGGACCTGGTGCTCGAGTACGCCGTCGGCAGCGCGACCGTGGCCACCGGCTGGTCGGGCTACTTCCAGAACGTCCTGCTCAAGCTGAACCTCCAGCTCCCGCTCGCCCTGCGCGAGTCCCCGTGGAAATACGACGTGGCGACCGGGGACTTCATCGCCACGCACTCGGTCATCAACCTGCCGGCCATCATCATCGTCTGCCTCGTCACGGCCGTCCTGGTGAAGGGCATCCAGGAGAGCGCGAACTTCAACGCGACCATGGTGGGCATCAAACTGGCGGCCGTGCTGTTCGTCATCGGGGTCGGCGTGTTCTATCTCAACCCGGCGAACTGGCACCCGTTCGCGCCCTTCGGCTGGACCGGCCTGAACTTCTTCGGCCACCACGTGTCGGGCCAGACCGACCCGCAGGGCTCGCCGATCGGCATGCTCGCGGGGGCGGCGATCATCTTCTTCGCCTACATCGGCTTCGACTCGGTCTCGACCCACGCCGAGGAGGCGCGCGTGCCACAGCGCGACGTGCCCATCGGCATCATCGCCTCGCTCCTGATCTGCACCGTCCTCTACATCCTGGTCGTCGTGGTCCTCACCGGCATGGTGCGCTACGACGAACTCGACACCGCGGCCCCGGTCAGCATGGCGTTCCGGCACGTGGGACTGGGCTGGGCGGAGGGCATCATCGCCATCGCCGGCGTGGCCGGGATCACCTCGGTGCTGCTCGTGATGATGCTGTCGGGCCCCCGCGTGTTCCTGGCGATGGCGCGCGACGGCCTCGTCCCGCAGAGCTTCTTCGGCGCCGTGCACCCGCGCTTCCGCACGCCGTACAAGACCACGATGCTGATCGGCGTGTTCGTCGCGGTGCTCGCCGGCCTGCTGCCGATCGACGCGCTCCTGCACCTGACCAACATCGGCACGCTGCTCGCCTTCGTGATCGTGTGCGCGGCCGTGCTGATCATGCGCGTCAAGCACCCGGAGGCCGAGCGGCCGTTCAAGGCGCCCTTCTATCCGTTCGTGCCCATCCTGGGCATCCTCTCCTGCCTGCTGCTCATGTTCTCCCTGCCGGTCGCCAACTGGTGGCGGCTGTTCGTCTGGCTGGGGATCGGTTTCGTCATCTACTTCGCCTACGGCCGGCGCCACAGTGTCATGGCCAAGGCCCGGGCCGCCGCCGGGCGCTGAGGCCATCATGGAGACCGCCCGCGAGTTCAAGCGTGAGCTCCGGCTGCTCGATTCGACGATGATCGTGATCGGATCCATGATCGGGTCCGGCATCTTCATCGTCAGCGCCGACATCGCCCGCACCGTCGGGGGCCCCGGCTGGATGCTGATGTCGTGGCTCGTCGCCGGCCTCATCACCGTCATCGGCGCGCTCTCCTACGGCGAACTCGCCGGCATGATGCCGCGCGCCGGTGGCCAGTACGTCTACCTGCGCGAGGCGTACAACCCGCTCATCGCCTTCCTCTACGGCTGGACCCTGTTCACAGTCATCCAGACCGGCACCATCGCGGCCGTGGCCGTGGCCTTCGCCAAGTTCACGGCGGTGCTCGTCCCCGCGCTGGGCGAGAACGTCGTGCTGTTCGACGCCGGCCTCTTCCAGGTGACGGCCGCCCGCGTGGTGGCCATCGCGAGCATCGTCGTGCTCACCGCGGTCAACCTCCGCGGCCTGCACGGCGGCCGGCTCGTGCAGAACGTCTTCACGCTCGTCAAGACCGTCGCCGTGCTCGGCCTCATCACGCTCGGGCTCGCGCTCGGGCGCAACGCGCAGGCCGTCGCCGCCAACTTCGGCGACTTCTGGCGGGCGAGCTGGACGCACGTCTCCGCGGGCGTGATCACCTCGGTAGAGCCGCTCGCGGGCCTCGCGCTGCTCGGGGCCCTCGGCGCCTCGATGGTCGGTTCGCTCTTCGCCGCCGACGCCTGGAACAACATCACGTTCACGGCCGGCGAGGTGGTCGAGCCGAAGCGGAACGTCCCGCTGAGCCTCGCGCTGGGGGCCGGCACGGTCATCCTGCTCTACCTGCTGGCGAACGTCGCCTACATCCGCATGCTGCCCCTCGAGGGCCTGCCCGGGGCGCCCGACGTGCTCGGGCGGGGCATCCAGTTCGCGACCTCCGACCGCGTCGGCGTGGCCGCCGCGACCATGCTGTTCGGCGCGCCGGCCGCGGTCTTCATGGCCGTGCTCATCATGGTCTCGACCTTCGGCTGCAACAACGGCCTGATCCTGGCGGGCGCGCGCGTCACCTTCGCGATGGCGCGGGACGGCCTCTTCTTCGCGAAGGCCGGGCTGCTGAACCGCCGCTCGGTCCCGGGCGCGGCGCTGGTCGTGCAGGCCGTCTGGGCGAGCCTGCTCTGCCTCACCGGCACCTACGGCAACCTGCTCGACTACGTCATCTTCGCGGTGCTGATCTTCTACGGCCTCACCGTCGCGGGGCTCTTCATCCTGCGGCGCAAGCGCCCCGACGCCGAGCGGCCCTACCGCGCGTTCGGCTACCCGGTCGTGCCCGCCCTCTACATCCTCGCCGCAGCCGCGATCGCGGTGGACCTGCTCATCCTCAAGCCCGCCTACACCTGGCCCGGGCTCGGCATCGTCCTGCTCGGCGTGCCGGTGTATTTCGCGTGGACGTGGATGAGGCGTACGGGCCCGGACAAGGGCGCGAAGGCATAGGCGGAGGGCCGGCGCGCGATCGCACCGGCCCCCGACTCCCTGCCCGATGGACGGCTGCGGGTCCGCCCCTCAGTCTCCGAAGCTGATGCCGAGGTCGCGCGCGGTGTCGACGGTGTCGCTGTCGAGCGGCACCGTCTTCATGCGCTTCACCGCCTCCTTGAGCGGCTCGTAGCGCACGGTCGGCGGGTTCAGCGAGACCATCACCGCCGACTGGCCCTCATCGAGCGCGCGCACCGCGGCCGCGCCGAAGCGCAGGGCCACGAGCCGGTCGAAGCTGGTGGGCGAACCGCCGCGCAGCAGGTGCCCGAGCACGACGGTGCGCGCCTCCTTGCCGGTCAGCGCCTCGAGCTGGTGCGCGACCTTGTCGCCGACGCCACCCAACTTCTCGGCCTGGCCGACCGCCTTGCCCGTCACCGACACGCCGCCACCCAGGGCCTTCGCGCCCTCGGCCACGACGACGACCGTGTAGGTGCGGCCCTTGCGCTCGCGCTCCCGGATGACCTCGGCCACCTTCTCGATGTCGTAGGGGATCTCGGGGATGAGGATGATGTCGGCGTTGCCGGCGATCCCGGCATGCAGGGCGATCCAGCCGGCATAGCGACCCATGACCTCGACCACCATGATGCGGCGGTGCGAGGTCGCCGTGGTGTGGAGACGATCCAGGCACTCGGTGGCGAACGACACGGCCGTGTCGAAGCCGAACGTCATGAACGTGCGGTCGAGGTCGTTGTCGATGGTCTTCGGCACGCCGACCACGCGCAGTCCCTTCTGCGCCAGGATGTAGCCGATGGACAGCGAGCCGTCGCCGCCGACCGTGACGAGCGCGTCCAGCCCAGCGGCGTTGAAACGCTCGACCAGTTCGTCGGTGCGATCGACCTCGATGAAGGATCCATCGGGCTGCAGCATCGGAAATTGCGTGGGACTGCCGCGGTTTGTCGTACCGAGGATCGTGCCGCCCAGATGCGTGATGCCGGCGACCGAGGCGGGCGTGAGGGGGAAGACTCCGCCCGCCGGGTAGTTCTCCGGCGAGAGCAGGCCGTTGTAGCCCTCGCGGATGCCGTAGCACTCCCAGCCCTTGTTGACCGAGGCGAGGACCACGGCGCGGATGACTGCGTTGAGTCCCGGAGCGTCACCGCCCCCAGTGCTGATGGCGATCTTCCTGATCTTCTGGATGGGCAAAGGGCACTCCGCCGTCCGTGGTGGCACACCAGGGGCGATGACAACTCCGTATCCTGAGTGTCGGCCGGAACCGGGGAGACTGAAGGGGCGGCCAAACGGCGGGCCGGCGCCCCGCCTACCCCGGCGGCCACCTCAGCGAGCGTCCGCCGAGCAGGTGGAAGTGGAGGTGGTAGACGGATTGCCCCGCCTCCGGCCCCACGTTCGTGACCAGCCGCCAGCCCAGCTCGAGCCGCTCGTCGCGCGCGATCTTCGCGGCCAGCCCGAACAGCTCCGTCAGCATGACGGCGTGCTGCGGGCCCAGGTCGGCCGCGGAGTCGGCGACGTGTTCCCTGGGGATGAGCAGGACGTGGGTCGGCGCCTGCGGGTTGTTGTCGCGGAAGGCGTAGACGTGCGTGGTCTCGCCCACCTTCTTCGCGGCGATCCTGCCCGCGACGATCTGGCAGAAGATGCACTCGGACAATGGGGTCTCCTCCGGGGCGCGTTGCGACGGCCATCGCGCGGCAGTCTACCGTCGCCCGACCCGCGTGTCATCCATGCCCGGTCTGGCGCGGACGGGTCCCGCCGGGATCGCCGCGGCGAGAGTGGACGTGCGGCAGGCCGGGCTTCGTGTAGCATGGCGGGACGGGGCCGGACCGGCGACCGGTGTCACGCCCCGCAGACCGGAGGACCTCCTCGCGATGAAGCGGATCCTGGTCGTGCTGCTCGCGCTGCTCGCCGTCGCCGCCGTGCTGCTGCTGCGCCCCGTCGGGACCCGGCGCTTTCCGTCGCACCCCCATCCCGCCACGGACTACGCCGAAGCGCTGCGACGCGTGGCGGCGGTCGAGGCCCGGGACGGCGCGGCGATCGCGCGCGATTGTCGCACTCTGCTCCTGACCCACGGCGCCCGCACCGCCCGCGCGGTGGTGCTGCTCCACGGCCTGACGAACTGCCCGGAGCAGTTCCGCGCGCTGGGCGACCGGCTCTACGAACGCGGCGCGAACGTCTACATCCCGCGCCTGCCGGAGCACGGGCTCGCCGACCGCATGACCACCGCGCTCGCGCGGCTCGACGCGCGGGCGATGTGCGAAGCCACCGACGAGGCAGTGGACATCGGGCGCGGCCTGGGCGACAGTGTCATCGTGGTGGGTCTCTCGATCGGCGGCGTGATGGCCGCCTGGGCCGCGCAGGAGCGCGCCGACGTGACCCGGGCCGTGCCCATCGCCCCGTTGACCGGCCTCGCCCGGGCGCCCGGGGCGTTCACTGGCCCGGCGATGAACCTGATGCTTGCGCTGCCCAACCAGTTCATCTGGTGGGATGAGAAGGAGAAGGCCGACCTGCGCGGGCCGAAGCACGTCTATCTGCGCTTCTCGACCCGCGCCACCGCCCAGACCGTGTCCCTCGGCGCGTCGGTCGAGGCCGAGGCGCGACGCGCCCCGCCCGCGGCACGCTCGATCGTGATGATCACGGTGGGCGGCGACGTCGCGGTGGACAATCCCGCGGTGGCCCGGCTGGTGCAGGTCTGGCGCTCGCACGGCGCGCGCGTCACCAGCTACGAGTTCCCCGCCGCCCTGCACCTGAACCACGACATCGTCGACCCCGAGCAGATCGGCGGGAACCCGGCGCTGGTCTACCCGGTGCTCCTGGACCTGATCGCGCCCTGAGCGCGGGCGAGGCGCCCCAGCGCCGCGACGACCCCGCACAGCGTGTCCGCGCCCGAGCGGTGGCCAACGGCGAGCAGGTCTTGGACGACCCGTTCCAGCACCCTGGCACCCGGCTTCGGCAGGGCCAGCGTCTCCAGCACCGCCAGCACCGGCTCGGCGTAGAAGCCGGCGGCCGCGGCGTCGAGCATCTGCGCCGCGAGACGCGTGGTGCGCGACGTGCCCCGCTCGAGTTCGGCGCACAGCCGCTCACGCAGGGCGGCCGCGGCGGCCGACACCTCGCCCGCCGCG
>JANXPZ010000108.1 GCA_025357055.1 Candidatus Eiseniibacteriota bacterium
CTCGAGGACCCGCTCGCCACCCTGACCTCCCCGCAGCGCGCGGTGGCGGAACGCTCGGGCGGGATCGTTCGAGCGCCGATGGCGGGCTCGGTCATCGAGGTTCGCGTGGCCGAGGGGGACGCGGTCGAGGAGGGCCAGGTCCTGTTCGTCGTCGAATCCATGAAGATGCAGTTCGAGGTCGCAGCCCCGTTGTCGGGCCGCGTCGTCTCGGTCCTGGTCGAGCGCGGCCAGACCCTTCCCGGGCCCGAGACCATGGCGGTGCTGGAGGAGAACGCCGGGGAATGAGAGGATGGGCCCCCACTCTTGGAGGCCGTCCGCTGCGCTATCGACTGCCGTTCTTCCCGCTCGTCCTCTGCGCTCTCTTCATCACCCTCGGGGTCGCGCCAGGCTCCGCCGCGCCGCCGCGGTCGCGCAGCGCCGCCGACTCGCTCGCCACGGCGCGCACGCTCACGCGCTGGGGGTGGGATGCGGTGGCCGATCCCGGGATCGAATCGCGGCAGCGGGCGGTCCGCGACCTGAAGGAGGCCATTCGCCTCGACCCGCGCAATCCCGAGCCCTGGCTGGCGCTGGGGCGGGCCTACGAGCTGGGCGACTACGGCGATCTCGCGCGTGATTGCTACCGCCGGTCCATCGCCCTCGCGCCGCGCCAGCCGGACGGCTACATGGAACTGGGGATGGCGTGGAAGCGGGAGTTCCTGCGCACGCTGGACCGCGCGGCACTCGACCACGCGGTCGGGGCGTTCGACACGGTGACGCTGCTGCGGCCCAACGGCGCCGACGCCTGGTTGCGGCTCGCCCCGCTGCGGTACGAACGCGGCGACTTAGCCGGCGCGGCGGTGGCGGCGGAGCGCGCGCTGGCAGGCCGCCCGCGTCGTCCTGCGGCACCACTGGCGGCCGCCTGCGTCGCCTACCGGCAGGGGGAGATCGAGAGGGCGGACAGTCTCTTCGCCATGGCGATCCCGCGGCTCGACCCGACGCTGCGGGCGATGTTCGAGAAACCGTCGTGGGTCGGGTTCGGCGGTGCGGCGGTGCCCGCCGTCGGCACGGCGCCGGGGGAGGCCGCGCCGGCCGCCGTGACGGACCCATGGGCGGGACTCGACCCCGACCCCACGACGCCGCAGAACGAGGCCCGGCTCGAGTACTGGACACGCGTGGCGCACGCCTACCTGCTCTTCTTCGACCCCCTGCGGCCGGAGCTCGACGCCCGCGCCGAGACCTACGTTCGCTACGGTCCGCCGAACCAGGTGGAGCTGAATCCCGCCGGCGTGGCGAACACCTTCAAGTTCGCCAAGGACCAGCCGGGCCGGGGGAGGGCACTGGGCCAGTCCGAGTACCCGCTCGATGCGCTGGTCTGGAGCTATCCGGACCTCGGCATGCGCGTCGTGCTGCACGACCGTTCGCTCACCGGCCGCTACACGCCGGCGAGCACCCGCGATCCCGACCCGCTCTCCGTGCCCGACCCGCGCGTGCTGGCGAAGCGCGGGGACCTGCTGTCGCTCGGCGGCGGGCGGCTCATCATCTCGACGCGACCGCCGCGCGAGCAGCGGCTCGAGGTCGAGGGCATGGTGGCCCGCTTCGAGAGCGAGGGCCGGCCGCGGTTGCTGGCGCAGGTGCAGGCGCCGGGGAGCCCGGGCGACACCCTGTGGGCGCGCTGGGTGGTGCTGGATCCGGCCGGGCGCGAACTCGCGCGCGACTCCCGCGAGCTGGCGTTGTCGGCCTGCGACCCGACCGCGCGCCGGGTCGCCGAGTTCTCCGCCACGCTTGGCGCCGGAGCGTTCCAGGTCGTGGTCTCGGTGCGCGATGCACAGCGGCGGCGCGGGCTGTTCCGCGACACGCTGGCCCTGGCTCCCGCGTCCCGGGGGCTGGCGCTCAGCGACGTGGTGCTGGCGTGTGGCGAGCCCGCGTTGATGGTGAGCGGCTCGACGGTGCGGCTCGAGGCCAACATCGATGCGCGCATCTCGGGCCGCCAGCCGTTGGTCGCCTACTTCGAGATCTACCGGCTCGCCGCGGATGCCGGGGGGCTGGCCCGGTTCGAATACGAGTACACCGTCCGGCGCGTGCCCAGGGCGCTGACCGGTCTGGCGAAGCTGTTCGTGCTGCCCGAGGCGCCGGTCGTCAGTGCGACCTCGCGCGAGGCGGTGCAGGTCGGCACGCTGCGGCGCCAGTTCGTGAGCATCCCGGCCCAGTCTCTGGCACCCGACCACTACCGGCTCGAGATCCGCGTGCGTGACCTGCTGACGGGCGCCGAAGTGAAGGGCGCGACGGAGTTCGTGCGGGAGTAGCGGGTGCCGGAGGCCCCTGCCGGCGACGGGGCCGCCGTGGTGCGCCTCGTCGCGTCCTCAGCTCCGCTTCTCGAACAGCTTCGTGGCCTGCTGGGCCGCGGTCACGATGCCCATGATCATCGCGGAGCTGAACCCGTGATGCTCCATCTCGTTGAGCCCCGCGATCGTGCATCCGCTCGGGGTGGTCACCTTGTCGATCTCCCCTTCCGGATGGGAGCGCGCATTCAAGAGGAGGGAGGCCGCACCTCGGGCCGTCTGTGCCGCCATGACCAGCGCGTCGTCCGAGTGGAAGCCGATCTGGATGCCCCCCTGGGAGGCCGCGCGGATCGAGCGGAGGAAGAAGGCGATGCCGCAGGCGCAGAGCGCGGTGGCCGGTACCATGAGCTCCTCGTCGATCATGAGCGTGGAGCCCAGCGCGTCGAAGATCGCCCTGGCCTCCCCGAGGGCCTCGGCGGGGACATCGCTCAAGGCGATGCAGGTCATCGATTCGCGGGTCTCGACCGCGATGTTGGGCATGGCGCGCACGACGCGCACGGGCTTCCTGAGGGCGCGGACCACCTCGTCTGCGCTCACGCCCGTGACGATCGAGATGATCAGATGCCGCGCCGGCGAGACGGTGCGGGAGATCTCCTTGAGCAGGTCCGCCAGATGCTGGGGCCGGACCGCGAGGATGACGACGCGCGCCCGCCGGACAGCGTCCCGGTTGTCCTTCTGCACGGAGAACCCCTCCCGCGCGAGGCGCTCGAGGAGTTGCGGCTGCCGGCGGGTGAGGATGATGTCGCCGGGGACGTAGCTGCCGGCCGCGACCAGCCCGCGGGCGATCGAGACGCCCATGTTCCCGCCGCCCAGTATCGCCAGAGGAGCCGCGGGCCCCGCTTTCGCCTTCGCTCGAGTCGCCATCCGTTCTCGCCTCCTGTCCCAGACTTGTCCCCAGCCGGTCGCTGACAGGGATCCGCGCCGGCTCGACCGCGAATTCGGCCGACGGTCTTCGCGCGTGCGAGTCTTCAGGAATGCGGGGCTCTTCGAGCGCGCCGCTCGAGAACCGCCGGCCCGCAGCGGGGGTCGGAAGAGTCGCCGATCAACCTGCCGGGGCCATTGTGGCTGATTTCAGCGCTGGCGAGAAACCGGGGGCATCGGCACGCGCACACGCGTCGTGCGCCGCGCCGCGCTGCATGCTCCGGCGCCCGCGGAGGCTGGCATCCGGAACCGGGCCGGCGTCGGCGTGAGGCTCATTCGAACCTGCAGATGCCTGTCTCGTCCCGCGATCTCCCTCACTAGGCGGATTCCTGCCGCATTCGGAGCGTGGGCACGGTAGCCTTCCAGGAGGGTGGGCAACTGGCCCTTCCATCATCTTCTGGTCCGGAGGCGCTTCTTGAACCGAAGATCCACGCAGTTCGGCGGGATTCACCTGCTCACCCTGCTTTGTGCATTGCAGCTCCTGGTCTCGGGCGGGGCCAGCGCAGCCGCAGGGACGATCCCCCGGGACGCGTTCTACCTCGGGCAGAAGCCGCCGGGGGAGAAGCCCGAACGCTTCACGCCCGACCTCCTATCAAGCATCCCGTTCCTCGGGATCGTCGCCTTCGCGCCCCGTGGCGGGGAGTGCTTCATCACCGTGGACGATGCCAGCTATTCCACGCAGAAGCTGTTGACCTCCCGTTATCTGGATGGCGCCTGGACCGCCCCGGAGCCGGCGGCCTTCTCGACGGGATTCGAGAAGGCCGCCGAGCCGTTCTACTCCGCCGACGGGAAGCGGCTCACCTTCACGGCCCAGGCGAAGGACTCCAAGACCGGGATGGACTTCTGGACGGTGGATCGTTCGTGCCGGGGCTGGGGATCACCGGTGCGCCTGCCGTCTCCCATCAATTCCGACGCCAACGAGTTTCACTTCTGCCGGGTGCTGGACGGGACCACGTACTTCCTCTCCAACCGGTCCGGATCAGCCCAGGTCTACCGTGCCCGGCAGAAGCGGGGCGCGGCGCCAGAGGTGGAGCTCGTCCCAGCGCCCGTGCTGAGCGTCGGGACCTACGATGGAGACCCGTGTGTCGCTCCCGACGGCCGGTTCCTGGTCTTCCACTCGGGGCGCGCGGGAGGCTTCGGAGCCGTGGATCTCTACGTGAGCTTCCCGGATGGGAAGGGCGAGTGGACCCCGCCCGTCAATCTCGGCGCCGACTTCAACACCGCCGACGACGAGTACGGCGCGTGGCTGTCCCCCGATGGGAAGTACCTGTTCTTCGTCCGCCACAGCCCGCAGAGTGGTGAACTCTACTGGGTCTCGATCAGTGCCATCGAGAAGCTCCGACGCTAGCCCGGACGATCCATGACGCGCCGGATGGGCGTCCACTCACGTTCGAACCCCCCTCACACGGACATGCGAAAGGACCACAGGGTGCTCCTTCGAATCCTCCTCCTGGCCGCTTGCGTCACCTGCTTCACCCCGTTCACCGCCGGCGCCGATGGCGCGAACCTCCCCATCCCGGTCCGGATCGAGAAGCTCGAATCGGACCGGGTCGGCGAGACCCGCGAGTTCTGGGTCTCCCTGCCGGATGGCTATCACGAGAGCACCGAAGCATACCCCGTCGTCTACATGATGGACGGGGACTTCAACTTCAACTCCGGCGGGATCGGGGCATTACGCCACGCCGCGCAACTGGGCGAGATGCCGGAGTTCATCATCGTC
>JANXPZ010000129.1 GCA_025357055.1 Candidatus Eiseniibacteriota bacterium
GCTAGAGCCGCGCAAGGCCCCGCGAGGCGAGGCCGAGGGTCCAGGCGATCGCCGCGAAGAGACAGACGTCGAAGAGCAGCTGGAACATGTACAGGTGCTTGACGATGTCGTAGAGGCCGTCCCCCACCACGCAGATGCCGAATTCCATGCCCGCTGCCAGCGCCAGCGCGGCGCAGAACCAGGCCGTCCCGCCGACCGCCGTCGCGACGCCGGCTCGCCAGGCCTCGAAGACCCCCACGGCCATCACGCCTCCCAGGAAGAGGACGAGGAAGAGCAGGGAGCGCGGCAGGACCAGCCCCTCCACCCGGCTCCAGACCGCGAAGTCGCGCGCGAGCGTGCCCGCCGGCCGGCCTGAGTCGCGCGTGTAGTTGCCCATCCGCGGGTCGCGCCAGACGAACGCGCTTCCTGCGCACGCCGACGCGGTACGCAGGAAGCGTGCGGGGTGGAGGGCGTGGAAGCGCAGGACGTCGCCGTATCCGAACTTCGCCGTCGCCGCCTCGATGGGGATGGATTCCGCGAAGGCCGGCACGCCCGCGAAGCGCGTCAACTCCGGTCCCAGCCCGAACCCTGCCAGGTCGCCGCGCGGGTCGGGCGACTCCGCCAGGACGGTGTAGAAGACGCTGTTCCAGAGGTTGCGGATTCGCATCTCCCAGGGCACGAGGGTCTGCAGGAACAGACCGAGCGCCACGACGGCGCACGCCGCCGCCGCGACCGCGGCGCGGCCGCGTGCGCGGGGCAGGCGTGGCAGCAGCGCCAGCGGCGTTGCCATCAACGGCAGGGCGAGGAAGTAGTTCTGCGGCTTCGCCGCCACGAACAGGACCGTCGCCACGAAGTAGCCCGGCAGCGCCCAGGGCCGCGCCCGGTCGTCCCGCAGCGCCAGCAGCCCGAAGCCGACGAGCAGGCTGAGGAAGACGAGGGTGGCGGCTTCCGCATAGAACGAGTTCAGTGGCGCCACCCAGGCCACATCCGTCGCCGCCAGCAGCAGGGCCGCGCCGATCGTCGCACGCGCTGGCGGGCGGAACGTGCGCGCCGCCCGCAGGATCAGCGCGATCCCCAGCAGGTAGAGCACCAGGTGGACCGCGCCCTGCGTGCGGATGTCGAGGCTGCCGTCCTGCGAGCCGAGACCGGCCAGCGCCTTCGCCATCCCGCTCAGCAGGAGTTGCGACGAAGCCAGCCGGACCGGCAGGTGCGGCCCCGGCACGTACGTCTTCTCCAGCCAGCCGAAGTACCGTTCACCCCACTCCGTGGCGGAGTGGTCCAGGCCGAGGGGGCCCAGCACGCGCACGAAGTCGCCGTTGTCGGCCAGGCCCACGATCGGGGGCAGCAGCAGCTGGCGGACGAGGATCAGGGCGATGGCGCCGAACACGAACCATTCCGGAGACGGCCACCGTCCGCGTGACCGGGCGCCCTGTCTGTCCACGAGCACGATTCACACCTCCCTCGACGACAGTCGTTCCCTGCCGCTCCCCGGCCGACCCGCGCCGGTCGGGCCACGCAGCCGGGAGCCGCGTCCCTACCCCGCCCGGCGACTCATCATCACCAGTGCCGCGCCGGTGAAGTAGGCGACCACCCAGTAGACGTACGCGAGCCGCGAATAGAGGTGCAGGCCCTTCCCCAGCGGTTCCACGCCCGCGCGGAGCCGGTGGCGCCACATCAGGAACGTATCGGTGGCCATGCCGGCCAGCGCCGAGTAGCCCAGCACGCCGTGGACGGTCAGGCCACCGCGCTGCGTGGCGAGGATCATGAGCACCGTGGCGGTCACGTCGAAAGCCACGCCGGCGCTGAAGGTGCCACACACACCGCCCGTGGCACGGCGGGCGCGCAGTTCCTTCAGGGCACCGATGGTGTAGAGCACGAGCGCCGTCGTGACGGTGCTCACCGCGGCCAGACGTAGCGGGGTCATGCGGTCATCCTTCGAAGTGGGTCCGTTGCCTTGCGCGCCTGCGCGGTGCCCTGGGCGGCTCTCCGGGCCCGTGAACGCGGCCGATTCCCGCCTGTGCGCCCCTTCCCTACACAACTCCACCCGCGGCCGAAAGTCCGTCACGGGGCCGCTGGCCCCGGTGCGCGGGTGGAGCAGACGACACACGGGTCCGCGGGTCCGCCGCCAGGGAGCGGGCCGCGCGACCGCCGCGCCGTCGCCGGCCCGTCCGGCCGCGCGTCCCGCGCGCCGTCCTACTTCAACCCCTCGACCACGTACAGGTCGGAGAGGATCCGGAAGTAATTGTAAGCGTACGCGCTCCCATCGGGGGTGATCAGCATGGGTCCGAAGTGGATGAGCCCTGCCGGATCATCCGTCCCGACCTCGCGAACCGGGGTGTACTTCCCGGTGGCCAGGTCGAGGACCTCGAGATTCCCGCGCCTGCCGTCTTCGCTGAACACGTAGAGACCGCGGCCGTCACGCGTCCAGCGGACCGCGAAGTGACCCGATTCGAGGACCGACAGGGTCGTCGTGGTATCAGGGCCGAGCGAGCAGACCACGAACCCGCCCCGCGGGTCCGGGACGGCGGCGCGCTGCCCGTCGGGCGAGATCGGGTTCCAGTAGTGGCCGCCGCCGGCCTCGCCGGAACCCAACCGCCGGGGCTCGCCACCCTCGAGGTCCTGCACGTAGAGCCGCGGCACCTGGCCCTTCTCGCGCCCGGCCATGAGCACCCGTCGGTTGTCGGGGAACAGGCTCGCCCAGAGGAACTCCTCGATGCGACCCCGCGGCAGGGTCCGCGGCGCACCGACCCCGGTCGGTAGCAAGACGAGCGCCGGCGCAGGATCGCGGGCGATCGAGAGCGCCCACGTTCCGTCAGCGGAGAGTCCGACCGCCCAGCCTTCCCCCAGCCTCACGGCCGGCGAGCCGTCCGTCGCGCGCAGGTAGGTGGTGGACCTGCTGCCGACCCCGGAGCTCAACTCGGTGAAGAGGACGGTCCTGCCGTCGGTCGAGATGTCCGCGGCCAGGGACCAGTCCAGCCAGGACAGGTCCCGCTCCCTTCCGATCGCCCGCTCGAAGCCGACCAGCCCGACGCGCGTGTTGTCCTGGCTCACCAGGACCCGGCCATCCGGCGCCACATCGTGGAGAGTGAGCGGACCGGCCTGCCGGAGGACCAGTCGCTGCCGTCGGGACAACGTCACCGCGTACAGGGCCCGGGCGACCGCTCCCTGCTCGGCCGAGAACCAGACCTCGTTTCCGCGCGGCGACCACGCGAGCCCGACTGCGGCGATCCAGGGCCCCGACAGGACGCGCTTCCTCCCCGCCCGGTCGACCGTGGCGACCGAGCCGGCTTCGTCCCCGCCCTGCGGGTGATCGATGAAGGCGATCAGGTCCCCGCGCGGCGAGAACCGGGGGTTCGAGATCCAGCCCATCGTCTCGTAGAGGACCTTGCCCACGGGGAACTCGAGCCGGACCTTGCCCGCGACCCGCCGTACGACCGCCAGCGCGGTGCCGTCGGGGGACCAGTCGGCCGCGATGACGTCTTCGAGGATCTCGCGCGGAGCGCCACCCGCGAAGGGCGCCCGGGCGAGGGTCCCGTTCGTCTCGCACGGATTGCGCCGGCGGGGACGGAGCTCCAGGGCCATGTCGCCCGGGCGGGACACCCCCAGAAGGGTCGCGCCGTCGGTGGTCAG
This sequence comes from Candidatus Eiseniibacteriota bacterium, assembly GCA_025357055.1. Taxonomy (GTDB): domain Bacteria; phylum Eisenbacteria; class RBG-16-71-46; order RBG-16-71-46; family RBG-16-71-46; genus JANXPZ01. Next base: position 3,610 of record JANXPZ010000129.1, read on the forward strand.
CGCGCGTGATTCCGGACTGCCCGGGATCACGGAGTAGACCTGGACCGGCCTGCCGTCCCACGAAGCGCCATAGACGATGCTCCGATCGTTCGGGACGAAGCGCGCCCCGAAGATCGTCCCCCGGTGGAAGGTGAGCCGGCGGAACGAGGGAGGCTGGGCCTGCGGACTGGTGCGGGACCGCAGCAGGTAGCCGAGCGCGACCCCGAGAACCACGATCGCGACGGCCGCGGCCACCCGGCCCCACCGGTTCACGGCCCCGCGGCCGCCCCGGCCCGCGGCCGCGTGGACCGCAGACTGCGGACCCGACGATGCGACGGACTCCAGCGCGAACGCCAGGTCGCGCGCGCTCTGGAACCGCTCTCCCGGTTCCTTCTCCAGGCAATGACGCACCAGCGCATCGAGCGCCGCAGGCACGTCGGCACGCAGCGACGACAGCGGCGCCGCCTCCTGGTTCAGGATCGCGTGCGCCGTCTCCACGAACGACCCGCCCTTGAAGGCCGGCCCTCCGCTCACCAGTTCGTGGAGGATCGCGCCCAGCGCGAACAGGTCCGAGCGCGCGTCCACGGCCTGCCCCCGCACCTGTTCCGGCGCCATGTAGCCAGCCGTCCCCAGGATCGCCGCGCTTCCCGTCACCGCCAGTGAGATGGTCGGGTCGCCGGCCGACAGCAGGGCATCCGGCCGGGTCAGCTTCGCCAGCCCGAAGTCCAGCACCTTCGTCCGCCCGTCCTTCGTCACGAACAGGTTCTCGGGCTTGAGGTCGCGGTGCACGATCCCCTTCTCGTGCGCCACCGCCAGCCCGCGGGCGACCTGCGCCACGTAGTCGAGCGCCTTGCGCAGCGGGATGGGGCCTGCGCCCAGTTTCGCGCGCAGCGTTTCGCCCTCGAGCAGTTCCATCACCACGAACGGCGAACCGTCGTACGCGCCGACGTCGTGGATCGTGCAGATGTTGGGGTGATTCAGGGCCCCGGCTGCGCGCGCTTCCTGCTCGAAGCGCTTGAGCCGCTCGGGGTCGCGAGCCAGTTCTGCGGGGATGACCTTGACCGCCACGTCGCGGCCCAGCCGCGTGTCGCGGGCACGGTAGACCTCCCCCATGCTGCCGGCGCCGAGTGGGGCGATGATGCTGTACGGTCCGAGCGTCGTGCCTGATGCCAGCATCGGCTCTCCCACGGGTTCAGGGCCCGCAGCGGTACGAGGTCCAAGGAGACCGGCTCACACTACAGGAGCCGTCCCTCCCGTCAATGGCGCATCCGCGTCCGCCGGCGGGTGCCGGCGACGGCCAGGATGCGGAGCCACACTGCAGATCGGTCCATCGTGTGCCCCACGAGTCGAGGTTCATCGCCGGTCACGCGGGCCGACCCACCGGCCCGCTACCACAATTCCCCCTGCCGCCAGAAGCTCTTCGGATTCACGGTCACGAGCCCCAGCCGCGTCTTCATCTCGTTCGCGCTCGCCGGGGAATGTCCGGCCCAGTGGTTGTTGAAGTAGCCGTAGATCTCGCGCACCTCGGGCAGCGCGCGCTTCAGATCCGCCTCCCACGCGCCGAATTCGGCGCTCCGATCCACCTGGACCCGGTCATACCGCTCGATCTCGCGGCGGTCGCCGAGCCAGCGCAGGTAGAGGAAGTCGGCCGTGACTTCGGTCACGCGCGGCAGATCGCGCCACTCGGTCCAGGCCAGCGCGGCGCGATGCCGGCGCAGCGATTCGTAGGTCCCGGCCACGTGCCACGACGCGTGCCGGAACTCGACCGCGAGCTGGACGTCACCCGGGGCCGCCGCGAGGAAGCGGTCGAGCACGCCCACCGTGCCCGGGTCGCGCTCGAACTCGGCCGGCAACTGCACCAGCAGGGGCCCGAGCTTCTCTCCCAGCGGTGCCAGCGCATCCACGAACTCCTTCAGGCGCTCGCCCATGTTCGAGAGCCGGGACTCGTGGGTGATGCGCTGCGGCACCTTGGCGGTGAAGCGGAAGCCCGCGGGCGAGTGCCGCGCCCAGGAGCGCACCACCGACGGCCGCGGCGGGTGATAGAAGGTGGTGTCCAGCTCGACCGTGTCGAAGACGCGGCCGTAGAAGGGCAGCCAGTCCTCCTGCTTCGCGCCGGGCGGATAGAAGGAGCCCACCCAGTCCGCGTACGACCAGCCCTGGGTGCCGAGGTGAAACGTCGCCATGGTCCCTCCTCCCCCGCGCTCAGCCGGTGGGGGCCGGCGCGGGCCAGGTGAACTCGCCCGCCGGCAGCACCGTCTCACGGCCAAGCAGGTGACGATCGAAGAACGCCAGGACGTGGCGTTCGTATTCGGCCGGGTGCCTTCTCCAGCCCTCGTTGTGGCCCGCGCCGGGTATGTTCCACAGGGGATCCTTCGCCCCGGCCGCGCGCCACAGGCGCCGGGCGTTCGCGCTCGACAGCCGGTCATCCTCGAGCGCGTGGATGAGGAACAGCGGCCGGCCGGCGAGCCCCGCGGCCGCGCGCTCGACGTCCACTTCGCCGAGGTCGCGGCCCGTGAGCACTCGGCCCAACGCCCGCGCGAGCCGGGCGCTGCGGCGCGGCAGGCGCGCCCAGCGCTCCGAAGAGTCCTCCAGCGCGAGCGTGGCGTGAGCGAAGGCGCCGTCGGCGACGACCGCGCGGACCTCCGGGTCCTCCGCCGCGACCAGCAGTGCCACCGAGCCGCCCAGGGACTCGCCCAGCAGACCCACGGCGTGGCCGGCCAGCGACGGCTCGGCGCGCAGCCAGTGGAGTGCCGCCCGCGCGTCCACCAGCTCGTGATGGCCGAGCGTGGTGGGCAGCCGCCGGCTCCCGCGCGACGAGCGGAAGTCCACCGCGAGCACGCCGTAGCCGGCGGCATGGAGGAACGCGCCGTAGCGCCAGGCGCGCGAGTGCTCGCGGCCGTAGCCGTGCAGCACCAGAACCACGGCGCGCTCGCGCGCGGGGAGCAGCCAGCCATCGAGCGCATCGCCCCCGTCCAGCGGGACGCGCACGCGGCGCGCCACGCGGTCGAGGTCGGGCGCTCCGCCCAGGTCACGGGGCAGGAACGGGAAGAAGCCGAGCCACACGGCCCCGGCCACGACCAGGGCCGCGACCACGAACACGCCCGCCACGACGCCACCGACGACGAGCGCACGGTCCGCCACCAGGACCATCCCGATCAGGATCACCATGCCGGGGACTATCGCACCGCGGCGAAGAGGCGGGCAAACCCTGCCCGCCGCGCCCCAGCCCGGCGTTCGCCACAGGTCAGACGACGGTGGCCAGCTCCTCGACGAACGCCGCGGCCGACAGGGCTCCACCGGTCGCCCGGCGCAGAGTCTCCCGCCAGTCGTGCGTCCGGCCACCCCGGTAGAGCCGTTCGACCAGGAACCTCCCGACCTCCGGGCTCGAGACGTAGCGGGCCTCCACGCCCGGCCCACCGCCCAGCACCACGCGCCGCAGGTGCGCCTGGAGCTGCGAGGCCATCATCTCCCCGAGCATGTAGTTGTGGTAGTAGACCGGCGCGGTGCTGAAGTGGACCTTGCTCGCCCAGTCCGGCGAGCGACGACCCGCGGGGCGCCTCACGAGCTGGAAGCGCTCCACCAGGTCCCACCACAGCGAGTCCAGGTCCTGCCCGGGGTCGCGATAGAGGGCGCGCTCCATGTGGCACATCACCAGCATCCAGCGGGTCTGCACCAGCAGCTGATCGCGCGAGGTCCGCGCGCAGGCGGCGGCCACCGCGCGAGCCTCGTCCGCCGGCACCCCGGCGTGCCGCTCGAGCCAGGCGGCATCTTTCGGGAGGCGCCCGAACAGCATCGCGCTCGCCTCGGTCGTGAGGATATGCGCCGGCTCCCGCAGCAGGAACGGCAGCGTTCGGTCGACGTGCAGATCGTAGACGGCGTGCCCGAACTCGTGCAGCAGGGTGCCCATCCAGTACTGCGTGGGCCTCAGATTGCACAGCACCCGGATGTCGTCGCCGTGGTCCATGCACATGCAGAAGGCGTGCTGGCTCTTCCCCGGCCGTTCGTAGAGGTCGGCCCGCGCCAGCAGGTCGCGCACGTCGAGCCCCACGGCCGCGAAGGAGCGCTCGAGCAGTTGCTCGAGCGGGCGGCCGGCGAAGTGGCGGTCGAGGTCGAGCTCCAGGGACGGCGCCTCCTGGAAGAACGGATCGGCGCAGTGCCAGGGCCGTAGTTCCGCGGCCGTCACGCCGAAACGGGCCGCGAGGCGGGCGTCGAGGCCGCGCTTGTAGTCCTCGAAGAGCGGGCGCGTGCCGCGCTCGAGCTCGTCCAGCAGGCCGAAGAGCTCCGCCTCGTCCTGCTCGTCGAGCGTCAGGCTCATCGTGTAGTAGTTGTCGAAGCCCAGTGAGCGGGCGGCCTCGTTGCGCAACCGCACCAGCTCGATCAGCTCGGGCGCCACTTCGGTCCCGATCTGCTTCGCGGCCTCCCAGGCGCGACGGCGTTCGGCGGAGTCGTCCGACTCGACCAGCACGCGCCTCAGATCGTTGTCGAGGACACGCCGGCCGTCCAACTCGGCACGGAAGGCGTTGAAGCGGCTCTCGAGCCGCTTCTCCAGCTGCACCAGCCGCGCGATCGCCGCGGGCTCGAGCTGCTGGCCCCTGTAGGCGTTCAGCAGCAGCGTGAGCTGGCGCGCCAGCAGCGGGTCCGCGACACCCCCTGCGGCGTCCAGAGCGCAGAGCGTTCCGTACTCGTCGCGGCGCGAGAAGACGGTGCGGATCTCGGTGTCGAGCCGCGCCGCCTGCTCTTCGGCGGACGGGTCACCGGTGAGGCTCGCCTGCCAGCAGGCGAGGCTGTGCTGCAGACGGAGCGGTTCGATCTCGGCGACCAGTCGCCCGATGGCCGCCGAGAGGGCCAGCTCGCGCTCTTCGACGGTGGGCTTCGCGGTCTCCACGGGCACTCCTCCCGGGAACGGGGCCGGCGCCGCGCCAGGCGAGCCGCCGGACTGGCCGGGGAGCCTAGCAGAAACCCGCCGCGCCGAAGCGCGGCGG
>JANXPZ010000145.1 GCA_025357055.1 Candidatus Eiseniibacteriota bacterium
CCGCTGCAGCGAACGCGGCTCACGAACCACCCCGGCTGGCGTACCGCTCCCTCGGAGGCTCCGCTCCGCGCCATGACGAACGGCGAAGATCAGTCGATCAATTGTGTGGATTGCGGCCAGCAATTCCTCTTCACGGCCGGCGAGCAGGCGTTCTACGCCACCAAGGGACTGACGAACGCTCCCACGCGCTGCAAGGCCTGCCGCGACGTGCGCAAACAGCAGCGTGCCGAAGCGCCCCGTGGGCCTCGCGGCAGGGGCGGGCCCGCACCGGGTGGTCCGCGCGAGATGCACTCCGTGGTCTGCGCGGATTGCGGCGCCGGGACGCAGGTGCCATTCCTGCCGGTCGCGAACCGGCCGGTCTACTGCAAGGACTGCTACGAATCGCACCGGCCCGAGCGCGCTGCGGGGGAACGGCCGCCGCGTGGACGGCGCGCCGGGCCGCCGGCAGGCGCGCCGCACGGAGGCCACGCGGGACGCCCGTCCGCGCCGGCCCGGGTGGAAGGCGGGCAGCACGCCCGGGGCGTGGTGAAGTCGTTCCGCGAAGCCAAGGGTTTCGGCTTCATCCGCGAGGATTCCGGCGAAGAGGTGTTCGTGCACTTCTCGGCCATCCTGGGCGAGGGCTTCAAGAGCCTGCGGGAGGGCGAGCGCGTCGAGTTCGACGTGGTCATGGGACCCAAGGGGAAACAGGCCGCCAACGTCGTGCGCATCGACTAGACCTGGCAGGACTGAACGGGGAGGCCTCTGCGCCCGGGGCGCGGGGGTCTTCCGTCAAGAGGCGGGACAGGAACGCATGCTCGAGACCGTCAGGACCTTCACCGCGCTGAGCGAGGAGTTCGTGGAGGAGAGCCTGCGCCTGTGGCCGGTCGAGGCCACGGCGGCCGGCATCCACGACTACGACCACCTGCTGCCGGACGACACGCCGGACGGGTTCCGCGCGCGCAGCGCGTGGCTGCGCGACCTCGAGCAGCGGCTCGCGGCCTCGGTGACCTGGGAGGAACTGTCCACCGAGCATCGCGTGGACTACGCCCTGTTGCGCTCGCGCATCAGCGTGCTGCGCGCCGAGCTCGAGGAGATCCGCACTCACGCCCGTGACCCCGTCGCCTGCCTGCGCACGGCGCTCGACGGGGTGGCGCTGCTGGTGACGCGCCCCTTCGCGCCGCTCGAAGAGCGCCGGGAGGCGATCATCGGGCGCCTGATGGCGATCCCGGAGTACCTGGCCGCCGCGGGCGCGGGCCTCGAGCAGGTGCCCGCGACCTGGGTGGAGCTGGCCCTGGAGGTCACCGACGGAGGTCCGTCGTTCCTCAACGACGTCGCGCACGCCCTGCTGCGCGCCTTTCCGAACGACGCGGAACGCATCGAGCACGCGGGCGTGCGCGCCGTCGCCGGGTTCATCGCCTTCCGGGAAACGCTGGAGCGCGACCTCGGCCCGTGCGCGAGCGGGGACTTCGCCCTGGGCGAACGCTGGCTGGATTTCCGGATCGAGCGCGAGCACCTGCTGCCGCTGAAGAACGCGGCGCTCGAGCAGCTCGGGCGCGGGCACGTCACGCGGCTGCGGCGGTTGCTCGAGCAGGAGGCGCTGCGACTCGACCCGCACCGTTCCTGGCGCGAGCAGATCGAGGAGGCCCGCTGGCCGGCGGAGCCCGGCGCGCGCCGCGTGGCTCTCGCGGCCGAACTCGAGCGCGCGCGAGCGTTCGTCGCGGAGCGGCAGCTCGTGCCGGTGCCCGAGGTCCCGCTGGCGGTCGCCGAGGCGGGAGCCTGGCAGCGCTCGCTCCGGGCGGGGCTGGCCTACCTGTCGCCCGCGCCCTTCGACCTCGAGCCGGCGGGCGTGCTGCTCGCGCCCGCGCTGGACGGCGCGCGCCGGTCGACGGCGCAGGCGGCATCGCCCGCGCGCACGGGCCCCGCGCTGGCCGCTGCGCGCGAGGGCTGGCCGGGGCGCCATCTGCAGGGGGCGCTCGCGATCCACTGTGGCTCCCGCCTGCGCCGGCTCGCGGGGAACAGCGTGTTCGCCGACGGCTGGGCGCTCTACGCCGAGGAGTCGATGGCGGAGGAGGGCTTCTGCCCCGCGCCCGCCGACCGGCTCGGGCTCATCCTCGACCTGCTCGCGGGCGCCGGCCGCGCGGTCGCGGACGTGGGCCTGCATGGCGGGCGCATGAGCCTGGCCGCGGCGGCCGGCTACCTCGCCGACGAGGCGCTGTTCGGGCGCGCGGAGGCGCTCGCCGAGGCGAAGCGCCTGACCCTCGCGCCCGCGCAGGCCCTGGGTGGGCTGGTGGGCCGGCTGCAGATCATCGAGTTGCGCGAGGAGGCGAAGCGACGCCTGGGCGCGCGCTACGACCGGCTCGACTTTCACGCCGCATTGCTCGCGAGCGGCACGCTGCCGCCCGCGCTGATCGGCGAGGAACTGTGGGAGCGGCTGGGAGTGGACTGACGCGGGACCGCGGGGTCGTCCGGTCGCAGCGCATGACGAAGGGGCGGAGCCGTCAGGCTCCGCCCCTTCGAACTTCTGTACCTCCTACCAGCGGTAGCCGAGGCCGAGGCCCACTGCGTTGACGAAGGTCTTGTACTCACCCGTGAACGTGGCACGCGGAGCAGGCAGTTCCTCGAGGGCCACGCCGACGCGGGGCGCGGCGAAGATGGCCAGTTCGTAGACGTCCAGCGTCCAGCGCTTGTCGGTCCCGAGCGACCAGCCCAGGCCCACCGTCACCCCGTGGCGGTCGGCGTCCGGCAGCAGCGGCGTCACCGCGTTGACCGGCGCCGGCGACTTGTCGAAGTAGTAGCCAGCCCGGTAGGCGAGGCAGCCGCGCCGGTACTCTGCGCCGGTCCGGGCCTGCCACGCGTTGCTGTAGTTCTCCACCTTCTTCTTGTCCGGCGTCTGGTCGCTCGCGAAGTCGATCGGCAGGTCGCTGAAGACCTTCCACTCGTGGAAGTTGAAGTCCGCCTCGACCGTCCACTCGGGCTTCGGGTTCCACGCCGCGCCGGCCGACCACATGGCGGGGAAGCGCAGGACCGTGCTGACGCCCTGGTCCTTCAATCGTCCGGCCAGCACCGCATCCAGGCTCGGGATGCCCGTCGGGATGTTGGTGAAGTCGGCCGTGCCTTCGTCCACGTGCACCACGACCTTGCTGCGGTAGTAGGCGCCCAGCTTCCATTCGGGCTGCGGGGTGAACAGTACGGCTGCGTTCCAGCCTGGCGCGGGTGTGTAGTCCGACGCGAGCTCCACGTCCGCCACGTGTGTCGTGCCGAGGGCGCCTCCCGTGTATGGACCCAGATTCATGTACGCCTGGTTCTTGAGCCCCACCTTGGCCATCATCATGTCGCCGCCGGCGGCGAAGCTCCATTTCTCGTTGGGCGCGTAGGCCAGGCAGAGGCTGGCGTTGAGCCCCTTCAGGTCCGCCTTGGTGACGAGATAGCTGCCCAGGAAGGACGCCGGGTCCCACTCGACGCCGAGCCCGAAGGGCGAGTTGAAGCCGACCCCGACGGCATAGCCCTTCTTCCAGCTGTGCGTGGCGTAGATCGTGGGCGGGTAGAAGGTCTGGCGGACCATGTCGGCCGAGCCGGCGGCGCCGGGATAGGGAGCCTGGCCGGTGAACTTCGTCACGGGCTGCAGCGCGCTGGCGCCCACGTAGATCCGCGTGCCCTCGAGCCGGGTCATCGCGGCGGGGTTGAAGAACACGGCCGAGGCGTCGTTCACCGAAGCGGTGGCGGCGCCCGCCATGCCGAGCGCGGCCGCGCCCTGCTCGTAGATGCTGTATCCCGCGGCGTGGGTCAGCGTGGGGAGCAGGAGGGTGGCCAGCGCGGCCACCGCCAACTGGGTCCGGATTCGTCTCATCGGGTCAGATCTCCTCGGGTTCGGGTGTGCCAGTGGTGGCCCCGGCACCGTTCGCCGGTGCCGAGGGGGACGCGTACAGGCTCTCGATCAGTCCGGCGTGGCGCTCGCGGATGACGCGCCGCCGGACCTTCAGCGTGGGGGTGAGTTCGCCGCCCTCCTGGGTCATCTCCTGGTCGAGCAGGGCGAAGCGCTTGAGCTGCTCGAAGGGCGCGAGTGTCTCGTTGAGGCGGTCCATGCGCCGCTGGACGATGGCGAGGATCTCGGGGCGCGCGAGCAACTCCCTGCGGCTGGCGAAGGGCCAGCCGTTGCGGCGCGCCAGCGACTCGAGCCGCTCGAAGTTGGGCACCAGCAGGGCGACGATGCAGGGCCGGTGATCGCCGATGAGCACGGCCTCGGTGATCCACTTGCTGGCCTTGAGGCGGGCCTCGATGGGTTGCGGGGCGACGTTCTTGCCGCCGGACGTCACCAGCAGGTCCTTGAGCCGGTCGGTGAGGTGCAGGTAGCCGTCGGGGTCGAGGAAGCCCACGTCGCCGGTGTGGAACCAGCCGTCGCGGATCGCCTCCTGGGTGGCCTTCTCGTTGTGCCAGTAGCCCTTCATGACGTAGGGGCTGCGCGTCAGGATCTCCCCCTCGGGGCCGATCCTGACCTCGGCGCCGGGGATGAGCGGGCCCACGGAACCGGCCCGCTCGCGGCCCAGCGGGGTGAGGGTGATGACCGGCGAGGTCTCGGTCAGCCCGTAGCCCTCGATGATCGGGATGCCCATGGCGAGGAAGAACTCGAGCACCATGGGGTGCAGGGCGGCCCCGCCCGAGAAGCCCATCCGCAGCCGCCCGCCGATGCGGGCGCGCACCTTCGCGCCCACGAGGTGGTCGGCCAGGGGCGCGAGCGGCGCGAAGTGACGGCGCCCGGCGAGGTGGGCGCGGGCCTTGCGCAGCCCCTCGCCCAGCGCCCAGTAGAAGATGCCCCGGCGCAGAAGTGGCTGGGAGCGCGCGTTCTCGAGCACGCGCATGCGGACCTTCTCGTAGAAGCGCGGCACGCCCGTCATGACCGTGGGCCGGACCTGGCACGCGTCCTCGGCCACGGTCTCGATGCTGCGGGCGAAGGCGATGCTCACCCCGGCCGCGAGCATGGTGTAGAGCCCCGCCATGCGCTCGAAGATATGGGAGAGCGGCAGGAAGCAGAGGCTCACGTCGGCAGGGCTCAGCTCGATGACCTTCAGGCACGCCTCGGCGTTCTCCGAGATGTTGGCGTGGGAGAGCATCGTGCCCTTGGGCTCGCCGGTCGTGCCCGAGGTGTAGATGATGGTGGCGAGGTCGTCGGGCGCGATGGCGTCGGCCCGCTCGCGGAAGAGCAGCGGGTCGGCCCCGCGCGCCAGCGCCCCGTGGCCGGTGACGAGATCCCAGGTCTTCTCGAGGGGGCCATCCGCCAGGCCCGGTTCGATCGGGATGATGAACTCGAGTTTGGGCAGGTCCGGCTGGACGGCGCGGATCTTGGCGAGCTGGGCGGCGTTCGAGACGACGATCGCGCGGGCCTCGGAGTCCGCGAGGATGGCCCGGCACTGTTCGGGGGTGAGCGTGGCGTAGATCGGCACGGTGACCGCGCCGAGCCCCAGGATGGCGAGGTCCGCGACCACCCACTCGTAACGGTTCTCGGAGATCAGGGCCACGCGCTCGCCCGGGCGGATGCCTAGGTGGCGCAGCCCCAGTCCGACGCTCTCCACGTCGGCCAGGGCGTGGTCGGCGGAGATGGCCTCCCAGCCCTGCCCGCCGCGGCGCAGGAACTGTGCGGGCTTGTGCCAGGTCGCCACCGTGTCGAGGAACAGGCGGATCAAGGTGCGGGCCATGCCGTGACCCTCCAGTCTTCCGTGGTCCGGAGTCCGGCCCCGAAACCCGGAGCCCTGTCGCAAGCTGAGCCCGGCACCCAGCCGGGGTCGGGAACGGTTAGCACTATCCATGGAGTCTCCACAAGCGCAAAGTGAGCCTGGTGCTCCCGGGATCGCGATTGGCGGGCCGCAACCCATTGGGCGTTAAGCACCTGTCTCGATCCAGGCCGGCTTGCGGTCCCTCTCGTCCGCCGCAATGGCTCCAGTGCGGGACAAGACACGGCCTTCAAGCGCACGAAGGCAGGCTGACGGGCGCGGGGCGGTCCCGACCGGCCGCCCGCCCGTTGACATGTCCGGGGTCCTGCGGGAGAGTCGCTCATCGAGTCAGGAGTTCCCGCCGCAACCGGATCCACCGGGGCAACCGCACCCACCTCTGCTGGGTACCCCGGGAGGACCCCGGGGGTGTGCGAGCACCCAGCGGCGCCCCCGCGGCGCCACGGAGGCCTTCATGCGCATCGCCAATGTCCCGGTCGCGTGGTGTGCTGCGTTCCCGGTCCTGATCCTGCTGATGGCTCAGCCCGCTCTCCCCCAGCCCGGGCACGTCCGCTCGGACGAACTGCTCGGGCAGGCCGCCGAGCGTTACGCCCTCGGAGACCTCAAGGGCGCGCGGGTCAGCACCCTGGAGGCGTTGAGCGCCACTCCCGGGCGTTTCACGGTGCTCCACCGCCTGGCCCGGATCGAATCCATGCTGGCCGAGGACACTTCGGGCGAAGATGGCCGGCGGCTCGTCGCGGCGGCGGTCGAACACGCTCGCGAGGCGGTCAAGACCGCCCCGGACAGCGCGGCCGGTCACCTGGAGCTGGCGGTGGCGCTCGGGCGGCAGGCTCTCAAGGAAGGCCCCAAGACCCAGCTCTCGCTCTCGCGGGAGATCAAGTCCGAGGTGGACCGGACGCTGGCTCTGGACCCCGCCCAGGGCCGGGCCTGGCACGTCCTGGCACTCTGGAACCGCAAGCTCGCGAGTCTCAATTTCGTCGAGCGCACCGTCGCCAAGACCGTCCTGGGCGGGGTGCCCAAGGGCGCCTCGATGGAGAACGCGGTGGCTGACCTGCAGAAGGCCGTCGAGCTGGAGCCCGCCTACCTGAACCACCGGCTCGAGCTGGGCCGGACGTTCCTGCAGCTGAAGCGCCCCGGCGAGGCCCGTCGCGAGCTGGAACGCGCGATCACCCTGCCACCCGTGGGCAGCCCGCTCGATTCGAAATACCAGGCCGAGGCGCGCGAGTTGCTGGCCCGGCTCAAGAAGAGCTGACGCCCGGCGGCCCCATGACCGCCCCCGCGGTCTGGATCCTGGGCGGGATCCGCACGCCCTTCGCCCGGGCGGGGACGGCACTCCGCCAGCTGAGCGTCGTCGAGCTCGGGCGCCTCGCCATGGGCGAGTTGCTGGCGCGCCACGAGCTGGACCCGGCGCGTCTCGACGAGGTCATCCTGGGCAACTGCGCCCAGCCCGCCGAGGCCGCCAATGTCGCGCGCGTGACCGCCCTGCGCGCCGGCATCCCCGAGCACGTGCCCGGCCTGACCGTGCATCGCAACTGTGCCTCCGGCATGGAGGCCGTGGGGCTGGCCGCGGAGCGCATCCAGCTCGGGCGCGCGCAGCTCGTCCTGGCGGGTGGCGTGGAGTCCATGAGCCAGCTGCCGCTGCTGTTCCCGCCCGAATTCGGCGGCTGGCTCGCAGACGTGACCCGGGCGAGACACCCGCTCGCGCGTGCGGCCGCGGCACTGCGCTTCCGGCCCGCGCTGCTGCGGCCGCGGCCCGCGTTGCTGGAGGCGCTGCACGACCCGGTGTGCGGGCTCGGCATGGGCGAGACCGCGGAGCTGCTGGCGCACGAGTTCGACCTGGGGCGCGAGCTTCAGGATGGCTTCGCGCTCCTCAGCCACCAGCGGGCGGTGGCGGCGCGGGAAAGGCTGCGCGAGGAGATCATGCCCGTCTTCCCGCCCCCCGCCTGTGAGCTGGTGCGCGACGACCTGGGACCGCGCGAGGGCCAGACGCTCGAGCAGCTGGCGCGCCTTCGGCCCTGCTTCGACCGGCGCAACGGCACGGTCACGGTGGGCAACGCCTGCCCGGTCACCGACGGCGCGGTGGCCCTCCTGGTCGGTGGCGAAGAGGTCGCGCGTGACTGGCCCGGGCCGCCGCTGGGCCGGGTGCGGGCCTGGGCGGTCGCGGGGCTAGAGCCGCGGCGCATGGGGCTGGGGCCGGTCCACGCCATCGCGCGCGTGCTCGACCAGACCGGGCTCTCGCTCGAGGAGATCGAGCTGTTCGAGATCAACGAGGCCTTCGCCGTCCAGGTGCTGGCCTGCCTCGAGGCGGTGCGTTCCGCGCGGTTCGCGCGCGCCGAGCTGGGCCGCGACCGGGCGCTGGGCGAGATCCCGCTCGAGCGGCTCAACGTGAACGGCGGGGCCATCGCCCTGGGACACCCGGTCGGGGCGAGCGGCGCGCGGCTGCTGCTCACGCTGCTGCTGGAGATGCGCCGCCGCGGGGCGAAGCGCGGGCTCGCCGCGCTGTGCGTGGGTGGCGGGCAGGGCGCTGCGTTCGTGCTGGAGCGTGACGGATGAGCGTCTTCCGCGTCGAGTTCCCGCCCGCGGACGCGCCGGGCCGGGGTGAGGCGCCCGCCGGCGGTCCGTCCGGGACGCCGGTGCGGCAGGGGGGCGGGCCCGGCGGGATCGCCCACCTGGTGATGGACGATCCCGCGCGGCGGGTGAACGTCCTCGACGAGCAGGCGCTCGGAGACCTCGAGGTCGCGCTCGGCCTGCTCGAGGGACGGCCGGACCTCGGCGGACTCGTCGTGCGCAGCGGCAAGCCGGGCAGTTTCATGACCGGTGACGTGGAGGCGCTCGCCACGCTCACGGACCGCCCGCAGGCGGTGGCCCTGGTCCGGCGCGCGCAGGCAGCCTGCGCGCGCCTGGCTGCGCTGCCCTTCGCGACGGTCGCCGCCATCGACGGGACCTGCCTGGGCGCCGGTACCGAGCTGGCGCTGGCCTGCAGCTCGCGCGTCGCCGCGCAGGAGCCGCGCACGCAGATCGGGTTGCCCGAGGTCCTGCTCGGCGTCATCCCGGGTTGCGGCGGAACCACGCGTCTGTCCGGGCTCGTGGGGCTCTCGACCGCGCTGGACCTCATCCTCACCGGCCGCACCCTGGACGCGCGGAGCGCCGAGCGCGCGGGGCTGGTCGAGCGCGCGGTGCCCGGCGTGTGGCTCATCGAGCACGCACACCGGCGTCTGGCGGAGCTGGTGGCGCCCGGACGGGAGCGCGGGCGCCCGGTCGCGGCTGACCCGCAGGGCCGGCGCGGCGACCGCTGGCGGCCGCGGGGCCTGCGCTCGTGGTTCATGGACGGCACGCCGTTCGGGCGGGGCCTGACGTTCGCCCGCGCGCGGGCGATGACGAAGGGGCGCACCGGCGGGCACTACCCCGCGGCGGATGCCGCGCTCAGTGTCCTGCAGCACGGTTTCGCCCAGCCCATCGAGACTTCCCTGCGGCTCGAGGCCGAATGGGCGGGCGACCTGATCGTCGGGCCGGTCTGCAGGAACCTGGTGCGCGCCTTCCGGCTCGCGGAACGCGCGCGCGAAGCGCCCCTGCCCGGGATCGAGGACGCGGGTCCCGTCGAGCGTCTCCAGGTCGTGGGCGCGGGGGGGATGGGCGCCGGCATCGCCGAACTCGCCAGCCGGCACGGGATCGAGGTGCGGCTGCGCGACACCGACCCGGACGCGCTGGCGCGAGCGCTGCGCGCGGTGCGCGCGCGCGTCGCCGAGCGCTCGGGCCGGACCGGGACCGCCCGGCACGAGACCGAGGCACAACTGGCGCGCATCTTCCCCGGTCTGGACCTGGCCGGTCTCAAGCGCGCGGATCTGGCGATCGAGGCGGTGGTGGAGGACCTGGATGTCAAGCGCCGGGTGTTCGGCGAGCTCGAGGTCCGCATGCGGCCCGACGCGGTCCTGGCGACCAACACCTCCTCGCTCTCCGTGGACGATCTGGCGGCGGGGCTCGAGCGCCCGCAGCGTTTCGTCGGGATGCACTTCTTCGACCCGGTCCATCGCATGCCGCTGGTCGAAGTGGTGCGCGGCGCGAAGACCTCGGCGGCGGCGCTGGCCACTGCGGTCAGGCTGGCGCGCCGGCTGGGCAGGACCGCGATCGTAGTGAACGACGGGCCCGGCTTCGTCGTGAACCGCGTGCTGATGCCCTGTCTGCGTGAGGCCCTTCACCTGGCCGAGGACGGCTATCGCGTGGCCGACGTGGACGCGGCCATGCGGGCCTTCGGCATGACCCGGGGACCGTTCGAGATGATGGACGAACTGGGCCTCGACGTCACCGCGAAGCTGGTCGCGGTCCTGGGCAGCGCGTTCCCCGAACGCGTCGCGCCAGCGCCGCAACTCGAGGCGTTGGTGAAGGAGGGGCTCCTGGGACGGAAGAGCGGTGCGGGCCTCTACCGCACCTGGAGTGGCCGGCGCACGCTCGATCCGCTGGCCGCGCGGCTGCTGCGCCCCGAACGCGAGCGCCGGCCCGCGAGCCTCGAGGCCCTCGCCGAGCGGATGACGCTCGTCATGGTGAACGAGGCCGCGCACTGTCTCGCCGGGGGCGTGGTGGCGGACGCCGGGACGCTGGACCTGGCGCTCCTCTATGGCGCGGGTTTCCCGCCCTGGCGTGGCGGTCTGCTGCGCCACGCCGACGCGCTGGGGCTCGCGAAGGTGGAGGCGCGGCTGACGGCGCTGCGCGCCGAGAAGGGCGAACGTTTCCGTCCAGCGCCGCTCATCGAGGAACTCGCGGCCCGGGGCGGCACGTTCACGGAGCCGGCGAGCGCGTAGGCGCACGGGGGCACTCGCCGCCCGGGCGCGCGGTCCGGCCGGAATGCGGAGACGCCCGGCGGGTAGGCCGGGCGTCTGCCGTGGGAGGCCGGAGCTTGCCCTCTCCGGGACCCTGCTCGCAACTCTGGAAGACTCGAACGACTGGCTCGTTCGCTCGCCACGTTCTCGCGTACGTGACGCTACTATTAGCGCTCCGAACGCCCGGGAAGTTGCAATGCGTGGGTAAAGAACGCGACGAGCGGGACCAGCGCGGCGCACCGGGCTACGAATGCCCCGTTTGGCGGGTTTCCCGGGTGTCTTGCTTGACTTCCTGCTGACCTCGGGCATAGTTGATTCGGGTCTCCGGCTCCACCCCTTCGGGGGGCACACGGGTCCGGCGACCATTCCCCGGCTCACCGCGGCCGTCCGGCCGCGCGACCCGAGCGCGGGGGTGCTGACGGGAGCACCGGTACACGGCCATGGATCAACTGCCGCGCTCGAGGGGCTCGTCGCCTGACCGGGAGACGGGTCCTTTTCACGGGTGCGCGAGCCGCCACGATCCGGCCGTGCTTTTCGCCCGATTCTCCGCGGTGGCGTTCGCGCCGGCGCGGTGCCTGATTCGGCCGGCTCCGCGCCGCACGGACCGGACCGACGTCGCCGTTCCCACCGCCGCGGGGCATTCCGGCACGCGCATCGTCGCGATCGCCCACGGCTGGGCTTCCAGGAGAGACTCATGAGCACCAAGGGGTTCAATTCGTTCGAGATCGCCCAGGCCCAGTTCGACAAGGTCGCTGCGTTGCTCGATCTGGACGCGGGCACGCGCGAGTTCCTGCGCTGGCCGATGCGGGAGTACGCCTTCAGCATCCCGGTACGCATGGACGACGGGCGCGTCAAGGTCTTCCGCGGGTTCCGCGTGCAGCACAACGACGCCCGCGGGCCCTCGAAGGGCGGCATCCGCTTCCATCCGCAGGAGACCGTGGACACGGTGCGTGCCCTCTCCATGTGGATGACCTGGAAGTGCGCGGTGGTGGACATCCCGCTGGGCGGCGGCAAGGGCGGAGTGATCTGCGATCCGCACAACCTGAGCGCCCGCGAGCAGGAGAAGATCTGCCGTGGCTGGGTGCGGCAGCTGGTGCGCAACGTGGGTCCGGTCCAGGACGTCCCGGCGCCCGACGTCATGACCAACGCGCAGCACATGTTGTGGATGCTCGACGAGTTCGAGGCGTTGCAGGGTGGCCGCTACCCCGGCTTCATCACCGGCAAGCCCGTCGGCATGGGTGGCTCGCTGGGGCGCACCGAGGCGACCGGCTACGGCGTGGTCTTCACGCTGCGCGAGGCGCTGCGCGAACACGGGGTCGCGGTCGAGTCCACCCGCGCCAGCGTGCAGGGCTTCGGCAACGTGTCCCAGTACGCCATCCGGCTCTACCAGCAGCTCGGCGGCAAGGTCATCTGCGTGTCCTCATGGGACCAGAAGGACCAGGCCTCCTACTCCTTCAAGCGGAACTCCGGCGTGGACATGGACGAGCTCGCGGGCATCACCGACGCCTTCGGCGGCATCGACAAGGAGAAGGCGAAGAAGCTCGGCTACGAAGTGCTGCCGGGCGATGCGTGGATCGAGCAGCCGGTCGAGATCCTGCTGCCCTGCGCGCTCGAGAACCAGATCACGCCCGAGACCGTGAAGAAGGTCCACGCGGCGGTGAAGTTCGTGGCCGAGGGCGCCAACGGGCCCACCACCACCGAGGCCGACGTGGTGCTCAAGGACCGCGGGATCTACCTGATCCCGGACTTCCTGGCCAACGCGGGCGGCGTGACCTGCAGCTACTTCGAGCAGGTGCAGTGCAACATGAACTACTACTGGGAGAAGGACGAGGTGCTGGGCAAGCTCGACAGCAAGATGACCTCGGCCTTCCTCGCGGTGAGCGAGTTGGCGAGAGAGCGCAAGCTGTACATGCGCGACGCCGCCTACGTCATCGCCATCAATCGCGTCGCCCAGGCCTGCAAGGACCGCGGCTGGGTGTGACAGCGGGCGCCGGGGCGGCGCGCGACGCCGCCCCGGTGACGCGGTCCCGACCATGAGCAGCGACGCCACGGGCGGCCGGGAGTTGCCGAGGTTCGACCGCCGCTTCTTCGAGGGGCGGGAGACCTTCACCACCATCGGCGCGGGCGCCCTCGGGGGCAAGGCCTCGGGACTGCTCGCCGCGCGCGAGGCGCTGGCGGACCGGCCGGCGAGCCTGCGCTTCGAGGACCTGGAGATCTCGGTCCCGACGCTCACCGTGATCACCACCGGCGCGTTCGACCTGTTCCTCGAGCGCAACCGCCTCCACGAACTGGCCGCCTCGGGGGCCGACGACCGCCAGATCGCGGCCGCGCTGCAGCGCGCGGATCTTCCCACGGAGGTCGTGGGAGACCTGTGGGCGCTCGTGCGACAGGTCCACGTTCCGCTGGCGGTGCGCTCCTCGAGCCTGCTCGAGGACGCGCTGGCGCACCCGTTCGCCGGCGTGTACGCGACCAAGATGATCCCCAACAACCAGCACGACCCCGAGACCCGCTTCCGCAAGCTGGTCGAGGCGGTCAAGTTCGTCTACGCCTCGACCTTCTTCCGCGCGGCGCGCACCTACGTGCGCGCGGCCGGCCGGGACCCGGTGGAGGAGAAGATGGCGGTGATCGTGCAGGAGGTCGTGGGGCACCGGCACGGGCCGCGCTTCTATCCCGAAGTCGCGGGCGTGGCCCGCTCGTGGAACTTCTACCCGACCGGCCATGCGCAGCCGGCCGACGGCGTGCTGGACCTGGCGCTCGGCCTGGGCCGGACCATCGTGGACGGCGGGCGGGCGTGGACCTGCTCGCCCGCCCATCCGCGCTCGGTGCCGCCGTTCAACTCGGTGGGCCACCTGATCGAGCAGAGTCAGAGCGAGTTCTGGGCGGTGAACATGGGGCCGCCTCCGGCGTACGACCCCACGGCCGAGACCGAGTACCTGGTGCAGGCGGGCCTCGCCGACGCCGAGACCGACGGGACGCTGGTCCACGTCGCCTCGACCTACGATCCAGACGCGGACCGCGTCGTCCTGGGGGTGGGTTCCCCGGGCCCGCGCATCGTGGACTTCGCGCCGATGCTGCGGCTGGCGCAGTGGCCGGTGATCGAGGCGGTGCGTGGCCTGCTCGCGCTCTTCGCGGAGCGCCTGGGCGCACCGGTGGAGATCGAGTTCGCGCTGACCTTCCCCGCCCCCCCTTCGCCCGGCGCCCCGGAAGGTCTCCCCGCCCGCCTGGGCTTCCTGCAGGTGCGGCCGATGCTGGTCAGCAGCCAGACGGTCGAGATCGGCGAGGACGAACTCGCCGGCGCGCGGGCCGTGGTGCGTTCCGAACACGTCATGGGGAACGGGATCATCGAGGGGCTGCGCGACATCGTGTACGTGAAGCCCGAGGTGTTCGAGGCCCGCCACACGCCGGCCATCGCCGCGGAGGTGGACCGGCTGAACCAGGCGCTGGTCGAGGAGGGCAGATCCTGCGTGCTCGTCGGCTTCGGCCGCTGGGGCAGCGCCGATCCGTGGCTGGGCATCCCGGTGGAATGGGCCCAGATCGCGAGCGCGCGCGTCATCGTCGAGGCGAGCCTGCCGGGCATGAACGTGGACATGAGCCAGGGAGCGCATTTCTTCCACAACCTGCTGGGCTTCCGGGTGGCCTACTTCTCCGTGCCCGGCCTCGATACGGCCGGGATCGACTGGGAATGGCTGCGCGGGCTCCCGGTCCGGCGGGAGACCGGATTCGTGCGGCACGTGGAGACGCCCGTGCCGCTGCTCGTGAGGGTGGACGGCCGCCGGGGCCGGGGTGTGGTGCTGCGTGATGCGGGAGGGGACGCATGACCGAATCGAGGCCGATGGACGAGATCCTGAAGGCGTTGCAGGAACGGGCCAAGGAGCTCAACTGCCTGTACCGCATCGACGAGATCGTGCACGACGTGGAACGACCGATCGAGGAGCTGCTGCGCGCGGTGGCCGAGGCGCTGCCGCCGGGCCTGCAATACCCGGCGCATTGCGTGGCGCGCATCGTCCTGCGCGACCTCGACGTGCGCGGCGCGGGTTTCGTCGAGACCCCGTGGAAGCTGACGGCGCCGATCGTCATCTCGAACCGGCCGGTCGGCGAGCTGCACATCCACTACACCCAGCAGATGCCCAGGGCCGACGAGGGGCCGTTCCTCAAGGAGGAGCGCAAGCTCATCGACGCGGCCGCCGACCGCATCGCCCGGGCCATGCAGCACCGCGAGCTGACCGAGGTGTTCGGGCGCATGCAGATCGGCCATCCGCCGCTCGATGCCGCGCCCCGCCAGGACTGGAACATCATCCTCGACCTGCTGCGCCGCACCGACCAGCACCTCTACAACCAGGTCGCGCGCAAGATGCTGAACCACCTCTCGTGGAGCGGCATCGAGGAGGCCAAGGAGCTGCTCCTCAGCATCGCGGGCCCGGAGGAGGCGGGGGAGCCCGGGGACGAAAATCGCCCGACGCGCCGCAGCGCGCCCAAGGACTTCGAGGTCATCAGCGCCGAGACCTTCCAGATCGCGGCCACGCACCTGAGCGAGCAGGATCTGCTCAACAACATCCAGACCTGGATCAAGGAGGACCGGCTCAACTTCCTGGTGCTCGCGCTCGAGAGCGGCAACACCTCGCTGCCCGAGATCGCCAACGCGCTGGAGCGCTATCACCACACCGGCCTGGACGCGCGCGAGCTGTCGCCCGCCATGCACCTGGGCCTCAAGGTCTCGCTGATCCGGCGCCTGCTCACCGACAACCTCGAATTCATCAACACCTGCCGGCCCTGGGTGGAGATCGACGACTTCGTGGACCTCGTCGGCCACACCATCCTGCTGCCCAAGAGCCACGGCCGGGTGGGCGGCAAGGGCAGCGGGCTCCTGCTGGCGCGGCACGTCCTGCGGCGCTCTCCCGAGCATCGTGAGCTGCTGGACGGCGTGAAGGTGCCGAAGACCTGGTACGTGCCCTCGGATGGTCTCCTCCAGTTCCTCGCCTACAACAACCTCGACGATGTCTACAACTGGAAGTATCGCGATCTGGACGAGATCCGGCAGGAATACCCGCACATGCTCCAGGTCTTCAAGAGCTCGCGCTTCCCGGCCGAGTTCGTGCAGGGGCTCTCGACCGCGCTCGACGACCTCGGCGACCGGCCGCTCATCGTGCGCAGCTCGAGCCTGCTCGAGGACCGCGCGGGCTCGGCCTTCTCGGGCAAGTACAAGAGCCTGTTCCTCGCCAACCAGGGCCGCAAGTCCGACCGGCTGGCGGCGCTGCTGGACGCCATCGCCGAGGTCTACGGCTCGGTCTTCGGCCCGGATCCCATCCAGTACCGCGAGGAACGCGGGCTGCTCGAGCACCACGAAGAGATGGGCATCATGATCCAGGAGGTGGTGGGGGTGCGCGCGGGCCGCTACTTCCTGCCCGCGTTCGCGGGGGTCGGCTTCAGCCACAACGAGCTGCGCTGGTCGCCCCGCATCCGGCGCGACGACGGGCTGCTGCGCCTGGTGCCCGGCCTCGGCACGCGCGCGGTGGACCGGCTGGCCGACGACTACCCGATCCTGGTCGCGCCGGGGCAGCCCGGGTTGCGCGTCAACGTCACCCCGGAGGAGGTCTACCGCTACTCGCCGCGGAAGGTCGACGTCATCAACCTGGAGACCAACTCCTTCGAGACCGTGGACCGTCACACCCTGTTGAAGGAGGTCGGCGGGGACCTCCCCGGCCTCACCCAGCTGGTCTCGCTCTACGAGCACGACATGCTGCGGCGCCCCGGCGGACTCGACCTGCGCGTCAACGAGGACAAGCTGGTCTTCACCTTCGAGGGCCTCCTGACGGAGACCGACTTCGTGCCGCGCATGAAGGCCATCCTCCAGGTGCTGCGCGAAGCGCAGGGCATGCCGGTGGACATCGAGTTCGCCTCGGACGGGCGCGACCTCTACCTGCTGCAGTGCCGGCCCCAGAGTCACGCGGCCGACACCGTGCCGGCAGCCATCCCGCGCGACCTGCCGCCGGAGCGGGTGCTGTTCTCGGCCGACCGCTACGTCTCGAACGGCGCCGTGCCCGACATCACCCACATCGTCTACGTGGACCCCGAGGGCTACAGCCGGCTGGGTGACCTGAACGAGTTGCGCGACGTGAGTCGCGCCGTCGGCAGCCTCAACCAGATCCTGCCCAAGCGGCAGTTCATCCTCATGGGACCGGGGCGCTGGGGCAGCCGCGGCGACGTCAAGCTGGGCGTGAGCGTGACGTACTCCGACATCAACAACACCGCGGTGCTGATCGAGATCGCGCGCAAGAAGGGCAACTACGTCCCGGACGTCTCGTTCGGCACGCACTTCTTCCAGGACCTGATCGAGTCGGGGATCCGCTATCTGCCGCTCTACCCCGACGACCCGGGCGTGGTCTTCAACGAGCCGTTCTTCCGCAGGTCCGAGAACATCCTGGCCCGGCTGCTGCCGGACCTCGCGCACCTGGCGGACACCGTGCGGGTGATCGACGTGCCGGAAGTCACGGGCGGCCAGGTGCTGCGCGTGCTCATGAACGCCGACCTCGATGCGGCGATGGGGGTGCTGGCCCCGCCCGGCGTGGCGATGGTCACGTCGGCGGTCCTGCCGAGCCCCGCGGCGCGGTCGGCGGAGGACCACTGGCGCTGGCGGTTGCGCATGGCGCAGAAGGTCGCCTCGGACCTCGAGCCCGCGCGCTTCGGCGTCCAGGCGTTCTACGTCTTCGGCAGCACCAAGAACGCCTCGGCCGGGCCCGGCAGCGACATCGACGTCATCCTCCACTTCCGGGGCACGCCGGAGCAGCGCCGGGACCTGGAGCTCTGGCTCGAGGGCTGGAGCCTGTGCCTCGCGGAGATGAACTTCCTGCGCACCGGCTACCCCAGCGAGGGACTGCTGGACGTGCACCTCGTCACCGACGAGGACCTCGCGCGGCAGACCAGCTACGCGGCGAAGATCGGGGCCATCACGGACGCCGCGCGCCCGCTCACGCTGGGAGGTCCGGCGGCGGGATGAGCGCGCGGGTCGCCTGCCCGGGCGACTCGAGGTCGAAGCGCACCAGTGCCAGCTCGGCGCCGTCGTGGGCGGCCGAGAGGCAGTGCGTGCGTCCGATCCGGTCGCGCCATTCACCGGTGAGGCGCGCCGACTCGTGCACGTGACCGTGGAGCGAGAGCAGCGGCTGGCGAGCATCGAGGAAGCGCCTAATGGCGATGCTCCCGACGTGCACGTCGAGCGGGACGTGCTCCACGGCCTTCCCGTCGAGCGCCGCTCGGTCGAGCCGCGTCTCGTAGGGCGGCGCGTGGAAGAGGAAGACCCCGCGCGCGAGATCCCCTGCGCCGGCGAGCCGCTCGAGGTCCTCGCGGATCGTGGCGTTGCGCGCCTCGCCCTCGGGCAGCGGGAGCGTGCGCCAGCCTTCTTCGGGTGAGGTGCAGCCGGGGTCCACGTGGCGCGAGACGTCGTAACGCTCCCAGTCCTTGAGCGCGAACGGCGTGGGCGGCACGCAGGCGTAGCCGAAGACCGTCCAGTCGCCGAAGGGGATGCGCCGTCCGTGCGCGTACTCCCAGGCGCCCGCCGCGGCGCCCTCGAGCACGCTCTCCTCCTCGGCGCGGCCGTCGTCGTTGCCGAGGATGAGGAAGACGCGCGGCGCCGCGGCGCCGAGGTCCCGGCGCACCCGGGCGAAGCCGGGCGCGAGGACCTCCCGCACGAAGCCGCGGTCCGCAGCGCCGACCGCCGCGGCGAGACCGGAGGGCAGGAGGTCCCCGCCCAGGAACACGGCGGCCGGGCGCTCGGCGCGGATCGCCGCGAACAGCGCGGCGTAGCGCGTGGCCGCGCCGTGCAGGTCGGTGACGAAGAGACAGCGGGTCATGTCCGCGGCCGCGGGGTCCCTACCCGTCGGCCGGCTGCGGCACGCCGGTGGGCTCCGCGTCGTCCGCGTCGGCGCCCTTCACGGCCGGGCTCCCGACCGGCGGCTCCGGCTCGGCCGGCACCGGCTTCATCGGCGCGAGCTTCTCGCCGTGGAGCAGGCGGTTCATCTCGTCGCCGTCGAGCACTTCGCGCTCGAGCAGCGTCCCGGCCAGCTGGTGGAGCTTGTCCAGGTTCTGCTCGAGCATGGAGTAGGCCTGCTGGTAGGCGCCCTCGACCAGTGCGCGCACCTCGCCGTCGATGCGCTCGGCGGTCTGCTCGGAATAGTCCTTGTGGCTGGCGATCTCGCGGCCGAGGAAGATCATCTCCTCCTTCTTGCCGAAGGTGAGCGGCCCGAGGCGCTCGCTCATGCCCAGCTCGCAGACCATCTTGCGCGCCAACGCCGTGGCGCGCTCGATGTCGTTCGCCGCGCCCGTGGTGAAGTGCTTGAAGACCAGGGACTCGGCGGCGCGCCCGCCCATCATCATGGCGAGCGTGCGCAGCAGGTCCTCCTTCGAGCGCGAGTAGCGCTCCTCCTTCGGCATGTAGCTGGTGATGCCCAGCGCCCGCCCGCGCGGCACGATGCTGATCTTGTCCACCGGGTCGGAGCCCGGCTGCAGCCAGGACATGAGCGCGTGGCCGGACTCGTGGTAGGCGGTCGAGCTGCGCTCCGCCTCGGACATGACCAGGCTCTTGCGCTCCATGCCGAGCGTGACCTTGTCGCGCGCGTCCATGAAGTCCTGGTTCGTGACCTTCTTGCGGTTGCGCCGCGCCGCCAGGAGCGCCGACTCGTTGACCAGGTTGGCGATGTCCGCGCCCGCCATGCCGACGGTCGAGCGCGCGATGGCGTTGAGATCCACGTCGTCGTCGAGCGGGATCTTGCGCGTGTGCACCTTGAGGATGCCCTCGCGTCCGCGCACGTCGGGCCAGTCCACGACGATCTGCCGGTCGAAGCGCCCGGGGCGCAGCAGCGCCGGGTCGAGCACGTCGGGCCGGTTCGTGGCGGCGATCATGATGACGCCCTCGTTCGAGTCGAAGCCGTCCATCTCGACGAGCAGCTGGTTCAGGGTCTGCTCGCGCTCGTCGTGGCCGCCGCCGAGCCCCGCGCCACGATGGCGCCCGACCGCGTCGATCTCGTCCACGAAGACGATGCAGGGCGCGTTGCGCTTCGCCTGCTCGAAGAGATCACGCACGCGTGACGCTCCGACGCCGACGAACATCTCCACGAAGTCGGAGCCCGACATCGAGAAGAACGGCACGACGGCCTCGCCGGCGACGGCCTTCGCGAGCAGCGTCTTGCCGGAGCCCGGGGGGCCGAGCAGGAGCGCGCCCTTGGGGATCCGGCCGCCCAGGCGCTGGAACTTCTGCGGCTCCTTCAGGAACTCGATGATCTCCTGCAGTTCCTGCTTGGCCTCCTCGCAGCCCGCGACGTCCTTGAACGTGACCTTGGGCTGGGTCTCCATCAGCACGCGCGCCTTGGTCTTGCCGAACTTGAGCGCGGCGCTGCCGCCCGACTGCATCTGGCGGAGCATGAAGAGCCAGAAGCCGAAGATGAGCACGATCGGCAGCCAGGTGAACAGCACCGAGAGCCAGTTGAGGCCCGCCGTGCGCACGTCGATCTCGGCGTCCTTGTTCATCTTCCAGACGCGGTCGGGCAGGGTGGCGCCGTCTCCCACGATGTTGGTCTTGAACGCCTTGAACGGGACGTCGCGGTTGTTGAGTTTGAGCGTGGACTCCTTCTTCAGCTCCCCGGTGACCGTGCTCTCGGTGATCTGCAGGTTCGCGATGTTGCCGGCGTCCACGTCGCGGATGAAACGCGTGTAGGAGACCTCCACGCGCTGGGGCGCCGTGAAGCTGCCCCGGTACATGTTGTAGGCCGCCAGCGACAACAGCACCACCATCAGCCAGAAGGCGAGCGGGCGGAACGAGCGGCCCGCAGGCAACGGGACCTGCGGACGGCGTGGCGGGCCCCCGCGCTGCGAGGGCTTGCGGCCCTCGCGGCCGCGGTCGTCATCAGGACCAGGACCCGGTTTCCGGCGGAACTCACTCACGATCCAGCCTCCTCGAGCACGCCGACGTAGGGAAGATTTCGGGATCTCTCGACATCGTCCATGCCGTATCCCACCACGAACTCACTGCCGATCCTCCAGCCCGCGTAGTCCACGGGGACCGGGTTCCTGCGGCA
>JANXPZ010000158.1 GCA_025357055.1 Candidatus Eiseniibacteriota bacterium
GCGCCGCGCCGAGCGCGGCCAGGCCCGCCGCCACATCGAGCGTGTAGTGGTAGGCATGCACGATCGCGGGATCGCTCAGCACCTGCGCGCTCTTGCCCGCGAGCACGCGCGGCCAGAACGCCGCGCCGAAGTACGTTCCCACGCCGCCGGGCCCGTAGAAGTCCGCCGCGCGGGCGCTCACCGCGCGCACGTCGCCGCGCCGGTGCGCCGCGAACAACTGCTCCGCCACGCGCGCCCGCACTTCGCCCTTGCGGCTGCACGGGTTCACGGGCGTCATCTCGTTCATCGGCTGCCCGTGCGTGTTGCCCAGCATGTAGAGGTTGTCGAGCACGACAAGCTTCGCGCCCGCGCGGCCCGCGGCAGCGGTGAGCGAGTCAGTGATGCGGGGCAGCTCGCGCGCCCAGGCGGCTGTCTCGTACGCGGGGTTCATGCAGTGATAGACCACGCTCGCGCCACGCACGGCCTCGGTCGCGAACGCCGGGTCGGTCGCGTCGCCCAGCCGCAACTCGATCCCCTCGGGCCCGCCGCCCGCGCGGCGCACGAGCCGCACCGCGTGTCCGCGAGCGTGCAACAGGCTGGCCAGCGGCGTGCCGATCTGGCCGGCGCCAAAGACGACGTGCAGTTGTGGTTCGCTCATCCCAATGCTCCCCCGGGGCTCAGCCCCAGACGTTGCGGGTCGGTTCGACACCCGCCAGAGCCACGCGGGCCATGTCGGCCGGCACGCCGAAGTGTTCTTCGATCGCGGCCGGCAATTGAGCGGGCGAAGCGGCCAGCGCGCGCCGCGTGCTGGAGCGCCCTTCCGATTCCACGAGCGTGAGGTTTTGCAGCACGCGCGAGAGGCCCGGGCTCACGCGATCACCTGCATGCGCGACAGCGCGAACGCGCCCTCGATCATCCTGCGCCGCCGGGCGGGCTCGGCCAGCCCGGGCATCGCCAGGCACAGCGAGACGATGCCGTGCATGAGCGCCCAGAGCGCCAGGGACGCGCTTTCCACGTGCGTCGTGCGGCTGCGCCCGGTGGCCACCGCCTGCTGCACGGCCTCCACCACCAGCTGGAACGCATCGGAGCCGCAGGTGGCCGCGACCCGCTCGGGCGGCATGCGCAGCCAGATGTCGGGCCGCTGCATGAACAGCACGCGGTACATCACCGGGTGCGCGAGCCCGAACTCGACGTAGGCGGACCCGAGCGCGTCAATCCTGGCGAACGGATCGTCCGCGCGATCGGCCGCGGCGCGCAGGGCGCTGGTGAACGCCGAGTAGCCTTCGAGCATCACGGCGCTCACCAGTTCGTCCTTGTCGCTGAAGTAGCGGTAAATGGTGGTCGGTGTGTAGCCGATCCGCGCCGCGAGCTTGCGCAGCGAGAACGCCACGTAGCCCGCCTCGTCCAGCAGCCCGGCGGCCGCGCGGAAGATTCCCTCACGCGTTTCGAGCTTGTGGTCCTGGCGGCGCCTGGCACTGGCGGCGCGGACGCGGTCGGCCGAAGTGGGTATCGCGGGCATAGGGCGGGCTCATGATAATGGTGTACATTATAAGAACACTGTTAACATTACCCGCCGGAGCCCTCCCTGTGCAACTCCTAATCCACCACGATCTCGCCCGCGATCATGTCCATCGGGCAGGCGAAGCGCAGCGTGCCCGGCTTCTCCGCCGCCAGCCGGATCTCCACGGCCCGGTTGAGCGGCAGGTCCTTGCGGATCTTGCGGCTGGCGATCACCAGGGCCTTGGCGCAGGTGCGGTCGGTCTTGCGCGTCACCACCAGCACGATGGGCGCGCCGGCCTTGACCGGAATCGTCGCGGGCTCGAACCCGTTCGCGGTCACGCTGACCTCGATGCGCTGCTCCTTCGCCTTCGCGCGCGCGGCCGAAGCGGGGACGGGGTTCACGACGACCAGGGACGTGAGCAGCACAGCGGCGATGAAGGACTTCATGGGGTGCCTCCCTCAGTGTGCGAGTGATTTCATCTCGGTGCGCAGCTTCCACAGCTTGTAGATGGCGGGGTACACGAGCAGCTCCAGCAGGAACGACGTGCCCAGTCCGCCGATCATCGGCGCGGCGATCCGCTTCATCACGTCGGCGCCGGCGGACGTGGACCACATGATGGGCAGCAGGCCCATGAACGCGGCGAAGACGGTCATCATCTTGGGGCGCGCGCGCTTCACCGCCCCGTGCACGATGGCCTCGTCGAGGTCGGCGCGGGTCTTGAGCAGCCCCTTGCTCCTGAACTCGGCGTAGGAGAGGTCCAGGAACAGCAGCATGAACACGCCGGTTTCCGCGTCGAGCCCCAGCAGCGCGATCATGCCCACCCACGCCGCGATCGAGACGTTGTAGTGCAGGAAGTGGAACAGCCAGATCGCCCCGACCGCGGAGAACGGCACGGCCAGCATCACCAGCGCCGACTTGAACGCCGAGCGCGTGTTGGCGAACAGCAACGCGAAGATGAGCAGCAGCGTGATGGGCACGACCACCCGAAGCCGCTCGCTCACCCGGATCATGTTCTCGTACTGGCCGCTCCACTGCAGCACGTAGCCCGGGGGCAGGGTCAGCTTCTCCCGGACCAGCTTCTTCGCCTTGTCCACGTAACCGCCGATGTCCCCGCCGGTCATGTCCACGTAGACGTAGCCGGCCATGAAGCCGTTCTCGTTCCGGATCATCGCCGGCCCGCTGACCAGCTGGATGTCGGCGAGCTGGGCCAGCGGCACCTGCGGCCCCGCGGGGGTCTTCACCAGGATCCTGCGGAGACCGTCCACGTTGTCGCGGAGCTCCCGCGGGTAGCGCACGTTGACCGGGTAGCGCTCACGGCCCTCGATGGTGGTGGTCACGTTCTCGCCGCCCACGGCCGACATCAGCACCGTCTGGACATCCGCGATGGTGAGCCCGTAGCGGGCGAGCTGGTCGCGCCGGGGCTCGAAGTCGAGGAAGTAGCCGCCGGTGACCCGCTCGGCGTAGACGCTGCGCGTGCCCGGCACCTGCCGCATCAGGCCCTCGAGCTGGGCGCCCAGCTTCTCGATCTCCTTGAGATCCGAGCCGAAGATCTTGATCCCGATCGGGGTGCGGACCCCGGTCGTCAGCATGTCGGTGCGGGCCTTGATCGGCATGGTCCACGCATTGGTCACGCCGGGGATCCGGAGCTTGCCGTCCATCTCCGCGACCAGCTCGTCCCACGAGATCCGGTCGGGCCAGATCGGGCGGAGCAGCGGCCTGAGGAAGCCCGGGACCCACGAGGAGTACCAGCGCTTCTTGCCGCGCCACTCCTGCGGCGGCTTCAGGATCACCGTCGTCTCCATCATCGAGAAGGGCGCAGGGTCGGTGGAGGTCTCGGCGCGTCCCGCCTTGCCGAACACGCGTTCCACCTCGGGGAACGACTTGAGGACCCGGTCCTGAGTCTGCAGGAGCGCCTGCGCCTCCGCCACCGAGATGCCGGGCAGGGTCGTCGGCATGTAGAGGATCGTGCCCTCGTTCAGCGGGGGCATGAACTCCGAGCCGAGCTTGAAATAGGCGGGGATGCTCAGGGCGACGATCGCAACGGCGATCAGGATGGTCGTCCGCGGTCGCCGCAGGACCCATCGGCAGGCGGGGTCGTACACCTTGAAGATGGCACGGCTGATGGGGTGCCTGTCCTCGGAGTAGTAGGTGCCCACGAAGGCATGGCTGGCGAGTTTCGCCAGGAAGCGGGGCTTGAAGGTGAACGGGTCCATGCGGGTGAACATCATCCGCATGGCCGGGTCGAGCGTGATGGCCAGGAACGCCGCCAGCGCCATGGCCAGGTTCTTGGAGTAGGCCAGCGGCTTGAACAACCGGCCCTCCTGGTCCACCAGCGCGAAGATGGGCAGGAACGCCACCGCCACGACCAGCAGCGAGAAGAACACCGAGGGCCCCACCTCCTTGAGCGCCTCGAGCCGGACCTCATGGAAGTCGCCCTTCCGCCCCCCCGCGTCCCAGAGATGGAGCTTGTTGTAGGCGTTCTCCACCTCGACGATGGCACCGTCCACCAGCACGCCGATCGAGATGGCGATGCCGGCCAGCGACATGATGTTCACGGTGACGCCGAAGTAGTAGAGCGGGATGAAGGCCAGGAGCACCGAGATGGGGATGGTGAGGATGGGCACGACGGCCGATGGGATGTGCCAGAGGAAGAGCAGGATGATCAGCGAGACGATGATCATCTCGATGGTCAGCTCGTGCTTGAGCGTCTCGATCGCCCGGGTGATGAGATCCGCCCGGTCATAGGTGGTGACGAACTCCACCCCGGCGGGCAGGGACGGCCCGAGGTCGTTGAGCTTCTCCTTGACGCGCTTGATCACGTTCAGGGCGTTCTCGCCGTGGCGCATGATCACGATGCCGCCCACCGCATCGCCCTTCCCATCGAGGTCGGACACGCCGCGACGGATCTCGGGGCCCAGGCCGACCCGTGCGACGTCCTTCAGGAGCACCGGCACGCCACCCGCGCCGGTCTTCACGACGATGCTGCCGAAGTCCTCGAGGCTCTTCGAATAGCCGCGGCCGCGCACCATGTACTCCGTGCCGCTCCACTCGATGAGCCGTCCGCCGACCTCGTTGTTGGAGTTGCGGACGGCCTCGATCACGGTGGAGATCGGCAGGTCGTACGCGGCGAGCCGGTTGGGGTCCACCGTGATCTGGTACTGCTTGACGTAGCCGCCGATCGAAGCCACCTCGGCCACTCCGGGCACCGACTGGAGCGCGTAGCGGAGCGTCCAGTCCTGGTACGAACGAAGCTGATCCAGCGAATGCGTGCCCGAGCGGTCGACCAGGGCGTACTGGAAGACCCAGCCCACCCCGGTCGCGTCCGGGCCGAGCTCGGTGCGCACGCCCTCCGGGAGCCGGGCCTGGATCTTGGACAGGTATTCCAGCACCCGGGAGCGCGCCCAGTAGAGATCAGTGCCATCCTGGAAGATCACGTAGACGAAGGAATAGCCGAAGTCCGAGAAGCCGCGGACCGCCTTGACGCGAGGCGCTCCCAGCAGCGCCGAGACGATCGGATAGGTGACCTGGTCCTCCATGATGTCGGGAGACCGGTCCCAGCGCGAGTAGACGATGACCTGGGTGTCGGAGAGGTCGGGCAGCGCGTCGAGCCGGATCTGGTGCAGGATGTAGAAGGCGAACGCGCAGAGCACCCCCACGCCCAGCAGGACGAGGATGCGGTTCCGGGCCGAGAAATCGATGATCTTGCGGATCATCGCGCGCCCGCGCCCGCTGTGTCGGCCCCCGGCGCACTGGTGATCGCAGCACGGAGGCGGGACTCCGAGTCGAGCAGGAAGTTGGCGCGGTCCACGACCGCCTCGCCGGCCTTCACCCCCGAGAGGATCTGGGCCTGGCTGTCGCTCCGGAGCCCGACCTTCACCTGCCGCGGCTCGTAGCGACCCTCACCGATCATCACGTAGACGATCTGGCGGGGGCCGGTGTCCAGGATGGCCGCATCGGGGATCAGGACGCCCTGGACCGCCTGGGCGTCGAGCTCGACATTGGCGTACATCCCGGGCTTCAGCACCAGGCCGGGATTGTCGAACTCGAAGCGGACCCGAAGCGTGCGGGAGTCCGTGTTCAGGTACGGGTAGATGGTGCTGATCCTTCCCGTGTACGTCCTCGACGGGTCGTAGGCCAGGGTCACGCGGGCCTGCTGGCCGAGCCGCACGAGTGAGGCCTCGTATTCATAGACTTCGGCCTCGATCCAGACCTTGGACAGATCGGTGATCGTGAAGAGCGTCGTACCGGGCTCGATCCGGGCCCCCGCGAAGACGTCCTTCGCCGTGACGAACCCCGAGGCCGGGGCCTCGAGGGTGACCGTGCGTTGGGGTTGCCCCGTCTTCTCCAGCGTCTCGATGAGGCTCTGCGGCACGTCGAAGAGCATGAGCCGCCGCCGCGCCGACTCGAGCAGGTCCGCGCCCCCGCGCCGGACTTCGGGAGCGTCGCTCGCCGCGAACCGCGCCGCCGACTCGCGCGCGCGCAGGAACTCCTCCTGGGTCGCCAGCAGCTCGGGGGAATAGATGCTCAGCAACGGCTGGCCCTTGCGGACCGCCTGCCCGCTGGAGTTGACGAAGAGCTTCTCGACCCAGCCGGAGACCTTGGTGTGCACCTGGCTGACCCGCGTCTCGTCGGCCTTGATGTCGCCGACCGCCCGGATCGTGCGAGCCAGCGTGCCCCTGCGCGCCACGGTGGTCCGCAGTCCGGCGAGTCTCAGCTCATCGGGATTCACCTCGACGGCGGCATGGCCTTCCACGCCGCTGCCGGCGGACACCTCGTCCGAATAGACCGGCACGTAGTCCATCCCCATCGGGTCCTTCATGGGCACGGGCGACGTGACCGACGCGTCCATCGGGTTCCGGTAGTAGAGGAGCTGGCGCGCTCCGGCGGCCCCGGTCGCGGTCCCTGCCGTGGCGGGCGGTCCGGCCGGCGTCTTCGACTCCTTCGTTTCGATCGGCACGAGCTTCATGCCGCAGATCGGGCAGTCCCCGGGCCGGTCGGCCACGTAGGTCGGATGCATGGGGCAGTGGTACTGCTGCTTCTGCTGGCTGGCGGTCTTGCCGCCACCGCTGCTCCTGCCGCAGCCGGACAGCAGCATCCCGGCCGCGAGCGTCCCGATCGCCAGGAGCCCGATCGTGAGCAGGACGAGCGACGGCACCGGTCGCCGGTTCATTCGTTCGATCTGGATCATCGTCCGCTCCTTCCATCGTCTTCCGGACCGTTCGTGCCGATGACGGTCTGCAATTCCGCCCAGGTCGTGTAGCGTTCGGCTTCGCGCCGGGCCAGGCCGGTCCGGGCTTCGAGCCACAGGTTGAAATCCTCGATGACCGTCGAGAAATCGCCCCGGCCGGCCACGTAACTGGATCGCGCTGCATCGAGAGCCAGGCCAGCCTGGGGCACGATCGCCTGCGCATAACGCGGCACCTGGCTGCCCGCCCGGCGCCAGTCCGCCTCCAGACGGGCCGCCTCGGCCCGCGCCAGGGCCTCCGCGTCACGCAGCTCCTGCCGGGACGCCTCGAGGTTCTGCTCGGCCGCGCGGATCATCGGGATCTGGTTCTGCGCGCTCCACAGCGGCAGGTCCACGCCCAGCCGCAGCGTGACGACCGGGTCCTTGTCGCCCCGGAAGCCCACGCCCGCACCGGCGAGGAGATCGGGCCTGAGCTCCAGCCGGGCCAGTTTGAGCTTCTGCTCGGCGGCCTGGACCGCGGAGCCGCGCATGGCGATCCCGGCGGAGTTCTGCAGCACCACGGCCTCCCAGGGCACGGACGGCACGATCGGCTCGGGCAATCCCGACACACGTCCGAGCACTGCATCGCCGGGCCGGTCCAGCAACCGGTTCATGGCAGCCACGAGTCCCGCGCGCTCCGCGGCGAGGTCGTCCAGCCGCTCCGCCAGCCGCGACACCATGAGCTGCCCCTTGACGGCGGCTTCCTGCTCGGCCAGACCAGCGCTGTAGCGCTCCCGCACCGTGCCGGCCAGCATCTCGAGCAACTCCTGACCGGAAGTGAGCGCCTGTCGTTCCTGGTCCAGCGCATAGAGCCGGGCGTAGAGGCTCCGGACGTCGCGTGTCACCTCCCGCCGAAGCAGCTCGAGCTCGTTCGCCTTCACGGTGACTTCCGCCCGCGCCACCCGACGCCGGGCGCCACGCTTGCCCGGGAAGGGGATGCCCTGGGTGATCTGCGGGCCGATCATGGACATGTCCTCCTCCCCGACCGTCCACCTGGGGAAGCCGATGTCCTGGACCATGAGCTCGATCATCGGGTCGGGAAGCGCCCCCGCCGGCCGCACCATCTCCCTCGCCTCCTGGACGCGCGCCTTGAGTGCCGCCAGGGAGGGGGCGCGCTGCAGTGCCTGCGCGACGAGCTCATCCGGGGGTGGCGCGACGCTCCCGTCCCCTTGCGCCGGCAAGGGTGCCGGCGTGGCCGGATCGGCCGCGGCGGGGCGGACCACGCGCACCGGGTCCACTGCGACCGCAGGCGACGCGCTCTCGAGGTCGAGCGCCGGGACCGACCGGACCCCGACCGCGACCAGCAGCACGGCGAGCAGCGCCGTACGTATCCTCATGGTGTCGCTCCTCTCGCCCGGCACACGGGTGCGCTGCGCGTTGCAGGGCACCCGGACGCCGCTGGGATCCCGCGCACAGGATACGCGGGGTCCGGACCCTGAAGATACCCAGAATCCGGATGACGGCTGGGAACTAGGCGAGCGGAGGAGCGCGGGGGGAAAGCGGAGGCGGGAGGTCGGCAGGCGGAGCCCGATCATCGTCAGGCCCCATCGCGAACGCCGATGCGACGACGACGACGGGAGTCACGCCGACGGCCGGCGACGCCGGGTGCGCCACCGGCAGAGGCAGGGCGAGCGCCGGCTGTCCGGCCGCGACCTCGGCCTCGGGCCTCAGGTCGCAGCAGGTCGTGCCGCGCGGGCGCGGCGTCTCCTTCACCGGCGTCGCAGGAGCGCAGTGCGAGCACTTCGGCGCCGGCGCGGTCGCCACCCGGCAGGCGGGCCCGCCGGACTCCATCGCGCATGCCAGGTCCGCGCGGCCGGTGAGCGCACCGATGGTGCAGAGATCGGCGGTCGCCAGCAGCGGCGTGAGCGCAAGCAACACGCTCAGGACGCGGCGAAAAAGCGTGGCAGGAGGGTTCATGGCTCCTTGGATGATGGCACCGCTCCCGGAGGTGCGTGTCAGGCGAGGGTCAAGACCGGCTGGCGCATCCGGCTACCGGCCCCCGGGCGCTTCATCGGCAGGTCCTGGACCCGGCTTGACGTCGCGCGTTCCAGGCTTCATCGAGGCTCCTCCCGCTCGCGGGCGGCCGAAGAAGTACAGGTTCACGGCCACGATCAGAGCCAGGCCCAGCATCGTCACGGCCAGACGCCCGAGGTCCATCACTTGAAGCCTCTCAACCGCAGCGAAGAGGACACCACCGAAACGCTCGAGAGCGCCATGGCCAGCGAGGCGAACATCGGGTGCAGGGTTCCCTGCCAGCCGAACAGCGGCCCCACCGGCCCGCCCTCGCGCAGCAGCAGGTAGAGCGCGCCCGCCGCCACGGGGATGCCGAGCGTGTTGTAGACGAACGCCCAGAAGAGGTTCTGGCGGATGACCTGCAGGGTGCGGCGCGCGAGCCGGAGCGCCACGGGCACGCCGGCCAGATCGCCGCGCACCAGCGTGATGCCGCTCGCCTCCATGGCGATGTCCGTGCCACCCCCCATGGCGATGCCGAGGTCGGCCCGCGCCAGCGCGGGCGCGTCGTTGATGCCGTCGCCCACCATCGCGACGCGCAGGCCCGCGGCCTGGAGCTCCGCGATCTTCGCGCTCTTCTCCCCCGGCAGCACCTGCGCCAGCACGCGTTGCGGCGCGATCCCCGCCTGCGCGGCGATGGCCTGCGCGGTGCGGGCGTTGTCGCCCGTGATCATCCACACTTCGAGGCCCGCGCGCTCGAGCGTCGCGACCGCCTCGCGCGCGCCGGGCTTGAGCGTGTCGGCCACCGCGAGCAGGCCCAGCGGCGCGCCGTTCTCGGCGACCGCGAAGACCGTGCGCCCGGCGGCCTCGAGACGCCCGCGTTCCGGCTCGAGCGCCGCGAGGTCCACGCCCTGCCCCGCGAGCAGCGCGGCCGAGCCCACCACCACCGCCCGCCCGGAGAGCAGCGCCACGACCCCGCGGCCGGCCAGCGCGGAGAAGTCCTCCGGCTCGGTCAGCGCGATCCCCCGCTCCCGCGCCGCGCGCACCACCGCCTCGGCCAGCGGGTGCTCGCTGCGTTGCTCGACCGAGGCGGCGACGGCCAGCAGCCGGCCCTCCTCCACGCCGCTCGCGGGCAGCACGTCGGTGAGCGCGGGCCGGCCACGGGTGAGAGTGCCGGTCTTGTCGAAGACGACCGCGCGGATGCCGCCGGCGGACTCGAGCGCGTCGGCCCCGCGGATCAGCACACCCAGCTCGGCGCCGCGCCCGGTGCCGACGATGAGCGCGGTGGGAGTGGCGAGCCCGAGCGCACAGGGGCAGGCGATGATGAGCACCGCCACCAGCTTGAGCAGCGCGCCGGAGAGGCGCGGCTCGGGGCCGAAGTCGAACCACAGCACAAAGGCCGCGACCGCGATGGAGATGACGACCGGCACGAACACCGCAGCCACGCGGTCGGCCAGCCGCGCCACCTCCGCCTTGCTGGCCTGCGCCTGCTGCACCAGCCGCACGATCTGCATGAGCATCGAGTCGGCGCCGACCCGCTCGGCGCGCATGCGGAACGACCCGGCCTGGTTGAGCGTGGCGCCGCTGACGCGCGCGCCGGGCCCGACCTCCACCGGCAGGGACTCGCCGGTCAGCATCGAGGCGTCCACGCTCGAGCGCCCGTCCAGCAGCACGCCGTCCACCGGCACCTTCTCCCCCGGCCGCACCAGCAGCACGTCGCCGGGCGCGACCCGGTCGAGCGGGATCTCCTCCACGTCACTTCCCGACACGCGCCGCGCGGTGCGCGGCCGCAGGTCGAGCAGTCGCCGCATCGCCAGCGAAGTGCTGGCGCGGGCGCGCGACTCGAGCAGGCGCCCGAGCAGGATGAGGGTGACGATCACGGCCGCGGTATCGAAATAGACGTGCGCCTCATGCCCCGCACCGCGCACGGCCGCGGGCGCGACCGTGGCGACCAGCGAGGTGAGGTAGGCGGTGAGCGTGCCCACGCCGACCAGCAGGTTCATGTCGGCGGTGCGGCGTCGCAGCGCGATCCACGAGCCGCGCAGGAAGGGCCAGCCCGCCCAGAGCTGGACCGGGGTGGCGAAGAGGAGCTGGATCCAGTTCTGCGCCTCCAGCGGGATGGCGCGCAGCCCGGGCAGCATGCCGAGGTGCCCGAGCACGACCACCGGCACGGAGAGCCCGGCCGCCACGGCGAAGCGGCGGACGAGCGACCGGCGCTCGGCCTCGCGTTCGCCTTCGGCCGCGGCGTCGGCGAGCGGGCCGCTCACCGGGCGGGCACCGTAACCGGCCTGGCGCACGGCCTCGGCCAGACGCTCGGGTGCGAGCGGGGCCTCGAGCACGATGGACGCCCGCTCGGTGGCGAGGTTCACGCTCGCCCCGCGCACGCCCGGCACGGCGGCGAGC
This sequence comes from Candidatus Eiseniibacteriota bacterium, assembly GCA_025357055.1. Classification (GTDB taxonomy): domain Bacteria; phylum Eisenbacteria; class RBG-16-71-46; order RBG-16-71-46; family RBG-16-71-46; genus JANXPZ01. Next base: position 11,058 of record JANXPZ010000158.1, read on the forward strand.
GCCTGCTCGACACGGGCCACGCACGAGGCGCAGTGCATGCCCGTGATCTGCAGGTCCACGCTCCCGGCCGAGGGCCCGGCAGGCGGGGCCGTGGAGGGGCCGGGGGGCCCCGGTGGAGGCTGGACGGTCTCGAGCTTGATGAAGGTCATGGTTCCCGCGGGTGAGAGCACGGCCGACGGCGATTGGATGCGGCGCACCGCCCATCGATGACGGGCGGGCCCGGGCGGTTCATGAACCGCCGGCCGGGAACGCGGGATGCCCGTGGGCCGCGGGGAGCGGGCTCATGGATCGTCCGGGCCGGGGCCCTACTGGATCCCGCCGAGGCTGCCCACGCGGGTGCCGCGCTCCAGGTAGATCTCCTTCTGGTCCTTCACGCCGATGCGGAAGTAGTACTCGGCCTCTCCCCCCACCATGAACAGGCGGGTGAAGACCGCCTGCCAGCAGTGCAGGTCGCGGCTCAGCACGAAGCGCTGGGTCTGCACGCTGTGGAGCGTGAGATCGAGGGAGGCCGAGTACTCGAACGCCCAGGCCGGGCTCAGCTGGTAGCGGCTCGTCAGGTTCGCGGTCTTCGTGCTGCCCCACTCCGTCTCGGTGGTGTAGCCGCCCGAGTACGAGTAGGCGAAGCCGAACGACCAGTTCTCGCCGGAGCCCGAGGCGGGCTCCGACTCGACCGGCAGGTCGGGCGAGGTGCGCTTGAGCCCGCCGCTGTCCAGGTTCAGTCCCAGGTTGTAGCCGAGCGAACGCACCGGGCGCGGATGGTAGACGTCGGTCACCCAGCTCAGGTTGGCGTTCAGGTAGCTCGGCGGCTGCAGGAGCACGCCCGAAGAGAGGTTCGAGAGCGGGTGCTCGAGCCCGTGGTCGCGGTAGAGGAAGTCGTACGCGCCCGCCACGGTCCACGACAGCAGGTTGTCCAGGCGCGAGACTTCCGCGCCGCGCTTGAGCTTCGCCTGAAGGCGCTGGTCGAGGCTGAAGTTGAGGATGGAGCGCTGGAAGCCGGAGATGCCCACGCCGGAGAAGCCCCTGAACCGGTTCCGATGGCGGCCGAGGGAGTCCACGTAGGTGAGCCCCGGGAACTCCGGGCTGTAGGACAGGGAGGCGTTCGGGGAGACGACGTGTCGAAGTCCCTCGATGCCGAAGACGCGGGGCCGGAACGTGCGATAGTAGGTCGTGCTCATCGTGACCGAGCTGGACCAGACGGCGGCGGGCACCACCTTGTTGCCCAGCTCGTCGAAGTCGAACACCACCACGTTCGAGCGGAGCTGGGGCTGGAGGTTGAGCCAGCCGAAGAGCTTGCGCGAGTCCGAGATGGCGATGCTGTTCGACAGGCCGCGCCGGGTCGTGCGCTGCTGCCCGAGCGTGGTGATCGAGTCCCGCATCACGTCCCCCGAGAACGGCGTATGGCCCGCGACGAAGGCTCTCCGCTCCGAATACGAGATGAACTGGCTGTTGAACCCGAAGTAGAGGGTGCGCAGCGGCTTCGCCAGCGGCGTGCGCTTGAGCAGTCCGAGACTGCCGATGGCGCGGGTCGGGAAGGCGATCGAGAGCGTGGGCTTCGACTCGATGAGGTTGGCGAGCGTGGTGGTGGTGCCGATGGGCTGGATCCCGTTGCGGTTCGCATCGATCAGGCTCTGGTCCGCGTCGAGGTCCTGGCGCCGGTCGATGACGGCGTTGATGCTGCCCCACTCCGCGTTGTGCGAGACCGCCAGGCTGGAGGTGAGAAAGCGGTTCAGGCGCTGCGAGAGCGAGCGGCCGAAGAGGTTGCTCGAGTTGTAGTCCTTGCTCGAGACGAACGAGGCGCGCGCCACCAGCCGGGTGCGCGGCGTGATCTCCTGCGAGTGATCGGCGCTGAAGTCCCAGTTCTCGCTGCGGTTCACCGGGCTCTCGCTGCGCGCGAAGGTGCCGCGGAAGCTCCCGTCCAGGCGGTAGAGCAGGCGGTACTCGCCGTCCCCCCGCAGCACCCACGACGGCTCCGCCTGGTAGTAGTCACCCGCCGCGGTGAAGCCCATGTAGTCGTTGGGCGCCCAGTAGTAGCCGGCGTTGCGGATGAACTGCCCTGCGCTGTTGTTGAGGCCGAACTCGAACTGCGGGAAGAGGAACCCCGAGCGGCGCCCCGACTTCACCGGGAACACCCAGAAGGGCAGCGCCAGCAGGGGCACGTTCCCGAGGTAGAACACCACCGGCTTCGCGATCAACTTGTCCTTCAGGAAGATCTTCATCCAACGCGACGCGAAGCGGTAGTGCGGCCTGGCCGCACCGCAGGTCGTGTAGGTGCCGTTCATCACGTCCAGCTCGTTCTCGCTCACCTTGCGGATGCGCTTGCCCAGGTAGAGGCCCTTCTCGTAGTTGGTCTGGGCGTCGTAGATGGTCCCCACGCGGCTCGGAAGGTCGTAGGTCATGAGCCCGCCCTTGACCTGCTCGCCGCGGTCGCCGAGCACCGGTGAGCCCTCGGCCTCGACCGTCTGCCGCTCGATGTCGTACTGCACCTGGCGCGCGCTCAACTCGAGGTCCTGGTAGGTGAGGTGGGCGTCCTGGTCCAGCACGATGGTGCTCTCCGCCACCCGGAACTCGATGCGCCTGGCGTCGTACTCCACGACCTCCTGCTTGACCGCCGTGGTGTCGCCCTCGTCCACCGCGATCCGATAGGTGCCGCGCGCACCACCCTGGACCCGGGCACGGTCGATCTTGCGATCGCGGAAGAACACCGTGATGGTGTCGCCCGCCGCCTCGTTCTGCTCGGAGGTCTTCCCGGGGCGCGCCACGCCGGTGTACTGGTTGCGCGCCTTGCCCACCGCCACCAGGCTGTCGATGTCGCCGCGGGTGAAGTACACGGTCGCCGTGTCGCCGGTGAGCCGGCTGGCCTCGCCCAGCGTGGCGGGCCGGCTCCCGACGTAGTTCATGACCGCGTCGTGCCGCACGACGATCGCCTGGATCGCGCGCTTCTCGGTGTGGAACTCGAGCGTGTCGCCGCTCACGGTGGTCTGGTCGTCCCAGGCCCGCGGGCTCCCGGTGACCCAGCCGCGCTTGGCGACGTCGTCGAACAGGGCGTGGTCGCCACGCGCCTGCAGCGTGTCGCGCGAGATGCGCACCGAGTCGATCGCCTCGGCCACCCGTCTCTCGGTGTCCACCACCAGCCGCAGCGCGCGCAGTTCGGTGATCCGGCCGTCGTCACCGCGGCTGCGCAGCACCGGGTCGCCGGTCCCCACGGCCACCTTGCGCACGCGGTCGTAGTCCACGGAACGCGCCTCAAGTTCGGTCTTGTTCTCCTCGTCGACGCCGCGCACGTGCTCGCGCGCCAGCATCACCGAGGAGTCCCGCAGGTAGACCGCGCGGTCCGCGTACAGGACCATCTTCTTGTCGCGCCCCACCACCGGTCCGGCCAGCTCGGCGCGGCCGCTGCGGCGGTCGTAGGTGCCGGAAGGCGCCCGGATCTCCGAGTCCTTGTCCACCAGCCTGACGTTGCCCTGGACGAACAGCAGGTCCAGGCTCTCGGAGTACGAGGCGCGGTCGCAGGTCATGGTGGTCACGCTGTCCACCATCCGGACGCGCCCGTCCAGGTAGAGCATGCCCTGCAGCTTGTAGTAGCGCCCCGCGTCCGCGGTGAGCACGGTGCGGCCGCGCGTCATGCGCACGGCGCCGTTGAGCATGACGAAGTCGCCCTCGGGACCGTGGCTGCCGGTCAGGTTGTCGGCGGTGAGGTTGAGCGCGGGCCCGTTCGAAGGGTCGGCGGCCCGCGCGCAGGGAACGGCGAACACCAGCGCGGCCAGCGTCAGCAGGATCCGCAGGCGCCTCACAGCCACTCTCCCGGCGCGCCGCCGAAGGCCTCCATCGCCTCGGCCACCGCGACCAGCGAACCACACAGCAGCACCCGCCCGCCGGACGCGCCCGCGAGCGCCGTCCCGACCGCCTCCGCCACGCCCGGCGCCTCCTGCGCATCGATGCCCTCCGCGCCCAGGCGCGCGCGCAACTCGCCGGCGGGCAGGGCGCGCGGACTGCGCGACTGCGTGGCGATGATGCGCGCCGGGGTGACCCACGGCCCGAGCAGCCGCGCGATGGCCCCGGCGTCCTTGTCCTGTGCGAGCGCCAGCACGACCGTCTCCGGCGGCTCGAACCCGAGATCCTCGCGCCAGGCGCCTGCGAGCGCGGCGAAGCCGTCGGGATTGTGGGCCCCGTCCCACCACAGCCGCGGCTCGCCGGGACAGGCCTCGAGCCGCCCCGGCCAGCGCGCGCGGGCGAAGCCCTCCACCACCGCCTCGGACCCGATCTCCACGCCGCTCTCGGTCAGCATCGAGAGCGCCGCCAGCGCGGTGCGCGCATTCGCCAGCTGATGGCGGCCGTGAAGCGGGCACGCCAGTTCGAGCCGCCCCCAGGGCGCGACCTCGGCGGTGCAGCGCAGGCCGTCGGGCCCATCGCCGAGCCAGGCCGTCTTGACCCGCTCGAACGCGAGCACGAGCGGCGCATCCTGCTGGTCCGCCACCCGGGCGATCGCCTCCGCGGCCTCGCCGGGAGCGACCCCGCTCACCACCGGGACCTCGGGCTTGATGATGCCGGCCTTCTCGGCGGCGATCTGCCTGGGAGTGTGGCCCAGCAGCTCCGGATGGTCCACGCCGATCGAGGTGATGACCGAGAGCGTGGACTCGACCACGTTGGTCGAGTCGAGCCGCCCGCCCAGGCCCACCTCGACCACCGCCCACTCGACCTCACGCGCGGCGAAGTCGTCGAAGGCCAGCGCCGTGCAGACTTCGAAGAAGGTGCGGTCCTTGCCCTCGGGCAGGCGCGAGACCAGCGCGAGCCGCCGCGCCAGCCGCCCCGCGTCGGCCCACTGGCCATCCACCCGGATGCGCTCGCGGAAGTCCACCAGGTGCGGCGAGGTGAAGAGCCCCGTGCGGATCCCGGCCTCGCGCAGCACGCGCTCCACCAGCGCGCACACCGAGCCCTTGCCGTTCGTGCCGGCGACGTGA
>JANXPZ010000190.1 GCA_025357055.1 Candidatus Eiseniibacteriota bacterium
GAGCTCGATTACCTGCACGCCCAACTCGACCGCCGCACCACCCGGGCGGAACTCGCCCCGCAGGCCAGCCTGCTCGGACTGGTCCCGGTGGACGTTCGGCAGGTGGTCCAGCTGCCGCCGGAGTACCTGGCGGCGGCGGACGGGGAGACCGGGCAGGGCGCACGTCCGGTGCTGGCGTGGGCGACGGAGTTCTCCCGCGTCCTGGTGCCGGAAGCCGGGGCCCGCGACCGCGACTACCTGAACGGACGAGCGAACGCCCCCTAGACCAGACCGGATGATCCGACCGGCCGCACCACCGCACCGCGCTTGTGACGGCCCGGCGGTCTGCGTGAACCGCCGTTCCAAGGAGGGAAGGAGTTGGCCCACAGGGATTCGCGCAGGAGTCGGGTGCTGGTGGCTGCGGCCGGTCTGCTGCTCTGCCTGGTCGTCCTGTGGCTGCGCGTCGGGTGGCTGCAGGTCGTCCAGCACTCGTACTACGCGGGGCGCGCAGAGCTGAACCAGGAGCAGCGCGTGCTGGTCCGCCCGGTGCGCGGCGAGCTGCTGGACCGGCGCGGGCGCCCGCTGGCGCGCGATCTGTTGACCTGCTCCGTCTCGGCGGCCCCGCGCGAGATGGCGGACCCGGCCGCCGTGGCCCGCGGCCTGGCGGCGCTGCTGCACCTGGATGCGCGCTGGCTGGCCGGCGAGTTCCGCGCGCACCCGCGCTTCGTCTGGGTCGCGCGCCACCAGCCGCCCGAGGTGGGGGAGACCGTGGCCGCCCGCAACTGGCGCGGCGTCCACCTCTCGGTGGAGACGCGGCGCGACTACACGCTGGGTGCCGCCGCCAGCGAGATCCTCGGCCGCACCGACCTCGATGACAGCGGCGTGGACGGGCTCGAGCTGCAGCTGGACGGCGAGCTGCGCGGGCGGCCCGGCTGGTCCACGATGTTCCGCGTCGGAAAGAGCCACACCGTGGGATTGCCGCGCGGCCTGAATCGCGCGCCCGCCGACGGCCGCAGCGCGGTGCTGACCCTCGATCTCGACCTGCAGGGCATCGTCGAGCACCACCTGGCGCGCGCGGTGGATTCGCTGCGCGCGGTGCGGGGTTTCGCGCTCTTCCTCGACCCGCGCACCGGCGAGATCCTGGCCTCGGTCTGTGTCCCGCACCTGCCGCCCGGCAAGGCGCGCAACTGGCCCTTCACCGACCAGTATGAGCCGGGTTCCACGTTCAAGGTCGTGGCTGCGGGGATCGCGCTCGAGGAGAACCTGGCGCGCCCGGGCCAGTACTTCGAGGCGGGTCTCGGCCGCGTCCTGGTCGCGCCGGGCTGCCGGTTCGCGGATTCGCACGAGGCCGCCGGCTTCACGCTCTTCGGTGCCGTGCAGTACTCGAGCAACATCGTGATGGCCAGGCTCGGCCTGCTCGCCGGTTCCGAGCGGCTCTACCGCTACGCCACCGCGCTCGGCTTCGGCAGTCTCACCGGGCTGGACTTCCCCGGCGAGGCTGCCGGCCGGCTGCACAGTCCCGCCCACTGGTCGGCGCGCTCGTGCCCCACCATCGCCATCGGGCACGAGGTCTCGGTGACCCCGCTGCAACTGGCGCTGGCCTACGCCGCGATCGCCAACGGCGGTGTGCTCATGGAGCCGATGCTGGTCCGCGAGGTGCGCGGCGCCGGGGGCGGCGCGCTGCACCGCTATGGGCCGCGCGCCGCGCGCCGCGTCTTCAGCGAAGCCACCACGGCCTCGCTGCGCGAGATGCTGACCGCGGTCGTGGACAGCGGCACGGCGAAGGCCGCGCGCATCCCGGGCTTCGTGCTCGCCGGCAAGACCGGCACCGCACAGAAGTTCGACCCCGTGATCAAGGGCTACTCCCCGGGCAAGTACCTCTCCTCGTTCGTGGGTTTCGCCCCCGCGAACGCGCCCACGCTGGTCGGGATCGTCGTGATCGACGAGCCGCGCACCGGACACTATTACGGCGGGGAGATCGCTGCGCCGGTCTTCCGCGAGGTGATGCTGGACCTGCGTCGCCTGCCGGACGGTCCCTTCGGCACGGGCTCAACCGAGGTGGCGGCGAAGCCGCCCGTGCCCGCCGCGGTGGTGGTGCCCGACCTCCGGCTGCTGCCGCAGTCGGCCGCCGAGCGCCGGCTTGCGGAGAACGGCCTGCGCGCGCGCTTCGAGGGCCGGGGGCCGCGCGCGCTGGCGCAGTCGCCCGCCGCGGGACAGGCTGCCGAGCGCGGCGCCAGCGTGACCGTGTGGCTCGCGGCCCCGGCGGGCTCGGCGGGGCTCGTGCAGCCCGACCTCGTGGGCCTGCCGCTGCGCGAGGCCCTGCGGCGGCTCACGCCGCGGCAGGTGCGGACGCGCATCACCGGCAGCGGGATCGTGGTGCGGCAGGCGCCCGAGGCGGGCATGCCGCTCGTGCCAGGCTCCGAATGCCGGTTGTGGTGCGAGCCGGGCGTGCCCCCGGCTGCCTCACCGTCCCCGGGTCCCTTGAGCGTCCTCCCTGCGCACGCGGAGCGCGCGAACGCCGTGCGGACCGGAGCGTGACGCTGCGCGCCCTGCTCCAGGCGATGGGTGCTCCCCCGCTCGTGGGCGACGAGCGGGTGGAAGTGCGCGGTCTTGCCTCTGACTCGCGCCGGGTGCGGCCCGGCGACCTCTTCTTCGCCCTTGCAGGCCTGCGCCAGGACGGGCAGGCCTTCGTGCGTCAGGCCCTCGCTTCGGGCGCCGTGGCCGCCGTGGTGGACCGCGAGGCGCCGGCGGCGGACGGGTTGCTGGTGCGCGTGGCCGAGCCGCGCCGGGCGCTGGCGGAAGCGGCGACGGCGTTCCACGGCCAGCCTGCGCGCGCACTGCGGGCCGTGGGCATCACGGGCACCAACGGCAAGACCACGACGACGTATCTGCTCGAGGCGGTCTTCCGCGCCGCCGGCTGGCGGCCGGGAGTGCTGGGCACGACCGGAGCGCGCCTCGACGGCGCCACGCGCCCGCTCGGCTACACCACGCCCGAGGCCACCGAGCTGCAGGCGCTCCTGCGCGAGATGGCGGACGCCGGCGTGCAGGCTGTGGCGCTCGAGCTGAGCAGCCACGCGCTGGTGCAGCGTCGGGGCTACGGGCTCGATCTCGACGTGGCGGTGTTCACGAACCTGAGCCACGACCACCTCGACTACCACGGCACCCTCGAGGCCTACCTCGATGCCAAGCTCATGTTGTTCGACGGCCGCAACGGCTCGTGCCCGGTGAAATCCGCGACGGCGGTGGTGAACGCCGACGACCCGGTGGCGGAGAGGGTCGTGGCCGCGGCCCGCCGGGGGGGCATGAAGGTGCTGCGCTTCGGCGCCGCGGCGGGGGCGGACGTGCGCATCGCGCGCGTCGAGGCCATGCCCGACGGACTCGTGGTCGAGCTCGTGACCGGGGCCGTGAGCGAGGTGCGGTTGCCGCTGCTCGGGCGCTACAACGCCTGGAACGCCGCCGGCGCGTTCGCTGCGGCGCTGGCGCTGGGCGTGGCGCCCGCGCGGGCCGCGGCAGGCCTCGCGGCGGTCGAGGGCGTGCCCGGGCGGCTGGAGCGCATCGCCACGGCGCGGCCCTTCGAGGTGGTCGTGGACTACGCCCACACGCCGGACGCGCTGGAACGCTCGCTGGCGGCCATGCGGGAGCACGTCCGCGGGCGGGTGCTCGTGGTCTTCGGCTGCGGCGGCGAGCGGGATCGGACGAAGCGCCCGGTGATGGGCCGCGTCGCCCGATCGGACGCGGACGAGGTCTGGGTGACGAGCGACAACCCGCGCGGTGAGGACCCCGCGTCGATCGCGGACGAGATCCTGGCGGGGACGGGTGGTGCCGGTGGCCCGGTGCACCTCGAACTCGACCGCCGTGCGGCCATCGCCCTGGCGCTCGCGGCCGCGCGGCCCGGGGACGCGGTGCTGATCGCCGGCAAGGGGCACGAGACCACGCAGACCCTCGGGGAACGCGTGCTGCCGTTCGACGACCGCGAGGTGGCGCGCGGGCTGCTGCGCGAGGGAGAGCGGCGATGATCGCAATCGCCCCGGCCGCGCTCACGCTCCCGCGGATCGCCCAGCTGGCGGGTGGCGACCTCGTGGTGCGCGAGGTGCCCGCCGGGCCGGCCGCGCGCGAGGCCTTTCTCGCGGCCGGGGTGGAGGGGGCGAGCCTCGACACCCGCACGCTCCGGCCCGGGATGCTCTTCGTGCCGTTGCCGGGCGGACGGACCGACGGGCACGACTTCATCGAGGAGGCTTTCCGCCGCGGCGCCGCCGTGGCGCTCTGCGCGCGTGAGCGCCACGAGGCCTGGCGCGGACGCGAGCCGGGGCCGCTGGTGGTGGTGGAGGACGTCACCGCGGCACTGGCGCGCCTCGCACACGGCCACCGGCTCGGCTGGCACGGCCTGCTGTTGTGCGTGACCGGCAGCGCGGGCAAGACCACGACGCGCGAGCTGGTGGCCGCGGCGCTCAGCGTGGCGGGCCCCGGGCTGCGCAGCGAAGGGAACCTCAACAACCACTGGGGCGTGCCTCTGACGCTCTTGAGGCTCAGGCCCGAGCATCGCACCGCGGTGGTGGAGATCGGCTCGAACCACCCGGGGGAGATCGCCGCCCTGGCCGCGCTCGCCGCGCCCGGTGCGGGCGTCATCACCAACGCGGGCAGCGCCCATCTGGAGCACTTCGGCACGCTCGAGGCCGTGGCGCGCGAGAAGGCGAGCCTGGGCTTCGCGCTCGAGGCGGGCCGGCCGCTGTTCGCGGGCGCGGACTCGCCCCGGCTGCTGCGCGCGCTGGCGGGCGTGAAGGCGCGCGTGATCCGCTACGGCCTGGCCCGGTCGGCCGACGTGCGTCCCGAGCGCGTGACGGACCTGGGGCCGGACGGGAGCCGCATCGAGGTCGCGGGCTTCCCGCCTCTCCACCTGCGGCTCGTGGGCGGGCACCAGGTGCCGAACGCGCTGGCCGCGCTGGCCGTGGCGCGCGAGTCGGGGCTCGACCCCGCGACCGTGGTCGCCGCGCTCGAAAGGGTCCGCGGGACGAAGGGGAGGATGGAACTGCGGCGGGTGAGGGGCGCCCTGTTGCTGGTGGACTGCTACAACGCGAACCCCGACTCCGCGCGCGCCGCGCTCGCGACGCTCGCCGGGTGGCCGGGGGCGCTCCGGCGCATCGCGGTGCTGGGCGACATGCTCGAACTGGGCCCGCGCGCCGCTGCGCTCCATCGCGAGACCGGCGCGCACGTGCGCGCCGCCGAGCTCTGGGTGGTCGGGGCGCACGCGGCCGACTACGCGGCCGGGGCGCGGCAGACCGGCGCGCAGGTGCGATGCTTCGACGGGAAGCCCGCCCTGGCCGAGGCCCTGGACGGGGTCCTGGGTGAGGGCGTGGTCGTGCTGCTCAAGGCGTCGCGCGGGGCGGCGCTCGAAGAGGTCCTGGAGCGCCTGGGGCCGGACCCGGGGAAGGAAGACTGATGTTCTACGAATGGATCTATCCCCTCCACCACGTGCCCGGGCTGTCGATCCTGAACGTCTTCCGGTACATCACCCTGCGCAGCGCCTACGCGGCGGTCACTGCGCTGCTCCTGTGCTACCTGCTCGGCCCGCTCATGATCGCCTGGCTGCGGCGCGTGAAGCTGGGGCAGAAGATCCGCGCCGAGGGACCGCAGGCGCACCTGGCGAAGGCGGGCACGCCCACCATGGGTGGCCTGCTGATCGTCACCTCGATCATCGTGCCCACGCTGTTGTGGGGGAACTTCCACTCGCGCGCGATGTGGCTCGCCCTGCTCGCCACGGTGTGGCTGGGCGCGCTGGGCTTCCTCGACGACTACCTGCGGGTGGTGAAGGGCTATCCCAAGGGCCTGCTCGGCCGCTACAAGCTCGCGGGCCAGATCCTGCTCGGCGCCCTCGTCGGCATCGCGCTCGTGGTGTGGCCCGAACCGGGGCTCTCGCCCACTACCATCCACATCCCGTTCCTCAAGTACCGCTTCCTGGACTTCGGACTGCTCTTCATCCCCTTCGTCATCCTGGTCATCACCGCCTCCTCGAACGCCGTGAACCTGACCGACGGCCTCGACGGCCTCGCCACGGGCCTGGTGGCCATCGCCGCGCTGGCCTTCGCCGGCATGTGCTACATCAGCGGCCACGCGAAGATCAGCGCCTACCTCAACATCACGACTCTGCCGTACAGTGGGGAGCTGACGGTCTTCTGCGCCGCGGTGCTGGGGGCGGCCCTGGGCTTCCTCTGGTACAACTGTCATCCGGCCGACGTGTTCATGGGTGACACCGGGTCGCTCGCGCTCGGCGGGGCGCTCGGGATCGTGGCGGTGCTGATCAAGCGCGAGTTCTGGCTGGTGCTGGTGGGAGGCGTATTCGTGGTGGAGGCGCTCTCGGTAATGATCCAGGTGGCGTCGTTCAAGTTCACGGGGAGGCGCGTGTTCCGCATGGCGCCGCTCCATCACCATTTCGAGCTCCTGGGCTGGCCCGAGTCCCGCGTGGTGCTGCGCTTCTACATCGTGGGCGTGCTCCTGGCCCTGCTCTCGCTCTCGACCTTCAAGCTGCAATGACCATCGACGCCCGCCATCCGCTGCCCGGCTCGCGGCCCCTGGTGATGGGGGCGGCCCGCTCGGGTCTCGCCGCCGCCCGGCTGCTCGCGCGGCACGGGCTCGACGTGCGCCTGGCCGACACGAGACTGGCCGGGCCCGACGGCGGGCCGCGTGGCCGCGAGCTCATGCGCCAGGGCGTGTGCGCCAGCTGGGACGCGGACGACCCGCGCGCCCTCGAGGGGCGCGATTTCGTGGTCTGGAGCCCGGGCATCCCGGTCACGCATCCGGTGGCCACGGCGGCGCGCGCGGCGGGCCTGCCGCTGTTCTCCGAGCTCGAGCTCGGCTACCTGGCGGCGCACGCGCCGTTCCTGTGCGTGACCGGCACCAACGGCAAGAGCACCACCGCGCACCTGGCGGGAGCGCTGCTGCGCGGCGCCGGCCGGCAGGTCGAGGTCTGCGGGAACATCGGCCGGGCGCTGTGCGAGGTCGCCGAGAGCGTGCCGCCCACGGGACTGCTCGTGGTCGAGGTCTCCTCCTTCCAGCTCGAGACCGTGGACCGCCTCAAGCCCTTCGTCGCCACCTGGCTCAACCTGACCCCCGACCACCTCGACCGGCACGGCGACTTCGATGCCTACGGGGCGGCGAAGCAGCGCCTGTTCCAGCGCCAGGAGGAGACCGACTACGCGGTCTGGAACGCCGACGACCCTGAAGTGGCGAAGCGCCGCTCGGGCGACGCCACCTGGCTCGAGTTCTCCGCCACGCGCGCGGTGGAGGACGGGGCCGCGATCGTGGACGGGCGCGTCCGGCTCGGCTGGCGCGGAGGGGTCGAGGACGTGATGGAGACGCGCGAGATCGGGCTGCGCGGGGCGCACAACGTGATGAACGCGCTGGCCGCGGTCACCACCGTGATGCCGCTCGAGCCGGCGCCCGACGCCCTGCGCGCCGTGCTGCGGGAATACGGCGGCCTCGAGCACCGGCTCGAGTCGGTGGCGACGGTGGCGGGAGTGGACTTCGTGAACGACTCCAAGGCCACCAACCTGAACTCGCTCGAGGTCGCGCTCCTGAGCTTCGAGCACCCGATCGTGCTGATCGCGGGCGGCCGCGACAAGGGACAGGACTTCGCGCCGCTGGGCGCCCTGGTGCGTGAGCGCACGCTGGCCGTGGTGCTGATCGGCGAGGGCGCGGAACGCATGGCCGCGCATTGGGCCGGCGCGCGCCTGCTGCGCGCGGGCTCGCTCGCCGCGGCCGTGGACCTGGCCTTCGCGACCGCGCGGAGCGCCCCGGACGGCCCCGCAGCCGTCCTGCTCTCGCCGGGCTGTGCCTCCTTCGACATGTTCACCGATTTTGAGGACCGCGGCCGCCGCTTCAAGGATGAGGTGTCGCGCGTGGCTGCGCGGGAGGGGGGCGCGTGAACCGCGGCGACCGCTGGCTGATCGTGCTCCCGTTGTTGCTCACGGCGCTGGGCGTCATCATGGTCTACTCCTCGAGCGCGATCCTGGGCATCACGCGCTACCAGGACCCGAACTACTTCCTCGCGCGGCAGGTCCTGCGCGCCGGGCTGGGCGTGCTGGTGCTGCTGGCGTGTGCCACGCAGGTGGATCTGAAGAAGCTCGAGCGCGCCGCGCCGGTGCTGTTCGGCGCGGGGATCGCCCTGCTGGTCGCCGTGTTCGCGCTGGGCCACGTCTCGAACGGCGCCACGCGCTGGCTGCGCATCGGCTTCCTGAGCGTGCAGCCCACCGACGTGGGGCGCCTCACGGCCGTGACGTTCCTGGCGTGGTGGCTCAAGCGGAACCCGCCCGCGGAGCGCGGCTTCGTGCGCGGCCTGCTGCCGCCGCTCGGCTTCGTGGGCGCGGTCGCAGGCCTCATCCTGCTGCAGCCGAACCTGAGCAGTGCGGGACTCCTGGGGATCACCGGCTTCCTCATGCTCTTCCTGGCGGGCGCGCCGCTCCTGCACCTGGCGGCGCCGGTCGCGGCGGGGCTGGTGACCGGGGTGGTGATGATCGAGAGGCATCCGTATCAGATGCAGCGCGTCGCCACGTTCGTACATTTCGTCTTCACCGGGACCCTCGATCAGCGCGGGGCGGGCTGGCAGCTCGACCAGTCGCTCATCGCGATCGGTTCCGGAGGCTGGTTCGGCCGCGGCCTGGGCGGGGGGTTGCAGAAGTACCTCTTCCTGCCCGAGGCTCATACCGATTTCATCTTCTCCATCCTGGCGGAGGAACTGGGGTTCATCGGCACGAGCGCCCTGTTCGTGTTGCTGGCGCTGCTGCTGTGGCGCTGCATGCGCGTCGTGGCGCACGCCGCCGACCCGTTCCATTTCCTTCTGGCCGGAGGACTCACCTTGCAGATCGGACTCTACGCACTCGCGAACCTGGCCGTGGCCACGGGCCTCGCTCCCACCACCGGATTGCCGCTGCCGTTCGTCTCCTACGGCGGCACGGCCCTGCTGGCCAACCTGGCGGCGGCCGGACTGCTCTACCGCATCAGCGCCATGAACGCCTCCACGGACGCCCTCGTGCGCCAGCGGTGGTCGGGAGGCCGCCCATGAAGGCGCTCATCGCCGGGGGGGGCACGGGGGGCCACGTGTACCCGGGCATCGCGGTCGCCGAGGAACTCGTCCGCAGCCACCCGGACGCGCAGGTGGTGTTCGTGGGCACGCGGCGCGGCATCGAATCGCAGGCCGTGCCCGAGGCGGGCTTCCGCATCCGCTTCACCTGGAGCCGGGGACTGCCGCGGCGGGCCTGGTGGCGCTGGCCCGCCGCGGTGTCCAGCAACCTGGTCGGCTTCTGCCAGGCGATCTGGATCCTGCTGCAGGAGAAGCCCGACGTGGTGCTGGGCACGGGCGGCTACGTGAGCGGGCCGGTGACGCTGGCCGCGTGGCTGCTGGGGCGGCCCATCGTGCTCCAGGAGCAGAACAGCGTCCCCGGGCTCGCCAACCGCTGGCTCGCGCAGATCGCCGATGAGGTTCACCTCTCGTTCGTGGAGGCGCGTTCGTACTTCCGGCGCCGCGATCATCTCAAGGTGACGGGCAATCCGATCCGCGACTACATCCTGAGCGGGGACCGGGCCACCGCGTTGCAGGAATTCGGGCTCACGGCGGGCCAGCCGACCGTCTTCGTGTTCGGCGGCAGCCGCGGGGCGCACCGCATCAACGAGGCGGCCCTCGAAGCCATGCGCCGCCTGAAGGGCCGCGTGAGCGTCCAGTTCATCCTGCAGACCGGGCGCGAGGACTTCGACTGGGCGAAGGGCGTCGTGGATGCCGAGCAGCTGCCGGCGAAGGTGGTGCCCTACCTGCGCCGCATCCACCAGGCCTACGCGGCGGCCGACCTGGTGGTGTGCCGCTCGGGGGCCATGACGCTGGCCGAGATCGCGGCCTGCGGCACGCCGTCCATCCTGGTGCCCTACCCGCATGCAGCGCACGACCACCAGGCGGTCAATGCGGGCAACCTCGTGGACCGCGGGGCCGCAGCCATGATCCCCGACCGCGAGCTCAGCGGCGAGCGCCTGGCCCAGGAGATCGCCCACTGGCTCGCCGACCGCCAGGCGCTCTCGCGGATGTCGGCCAACGCGCGCACCTTCGCCCGCCCCGACGCCGCCGAGCGCATCGTGAGGAGCCTCGAGCGCTGGTCCCACGGCCGCGCCGCCGCGCGGGAGCCCATCGTGCCCGAAGAGCGGGGGGACTGATGTACGGGCGCACGCACCGGATCCACTTCGTGGGGGTCGGTGGGGTCGGGATGTGCGGCATCGCCGAGGTGCTGCTCAATCTCGGCTACCAGGTCTCGGGCAGCGACCTGCGCACCGGCGAGACCACGGAACGGCTCGCCGGGCTGGGGGGGCGCATCTTCCAGGGGCACGAGGCCGCGAACGTCGAGGGCGCGCAGGTGGTCGTCTATTCGACCGCGGTCAAGTCGGACAATCCCGAAGTGGTGGCGGCCCGCGCGCAGGGCATCCCGGTCATCCCCCGCGCCGACATGCTGGCCGAGCTGATGCGCATGAAGTACGGCATCGCGGTGGCCGGTTCGCACGGCAAGACCACCACGACCTCGCTGGTCGCCGCGGTGCTGGCGCGTGGCGGGCTCGACCCGACCATCGTGGTGGGCGGGCGGCTGCAGTCCACCGGCTCGAACGCCCGGCTGGGCCACGGGCAGTTCCTGGTGGCCGAGGCCGACGAGAGCGACGGCTCCTTCCTGCGGCTCTCGCCGGCGGTCGGGGTGATCACCAACATCGATCGTGAGCACCTCGACCACTACGGCTCGCTCGAGGAGCTGCGGCAGGCCTTCATCTACTTCGCGAACCGGGTGCCCTTCTACGGCGTGAGCATCCTGTGCGCCGACGACCCGCAGGTGCGCGGCATCCTGCCGCAGGTCACCAAGCGCCATCTGCTCTACGGCACCGCGCCCGATGCGGCGCTGCGCGCGGAGGACGTGCGCCTGGATCCCGAGGGCGCGAGCTTCCGCGTGATCTCGGACGGACGGGAGCTGGGCACCGTGCGCCTGGCGCTGCCGGGGCTCCACAACGTGCTGAACGCGCTCGCGGCGGTGGCCGTGGGGCTGGAGATCGAGGTGGCCTTCAGCCACATCGCCGAGGCGCTCGGGAGCTTCCGGGGCGTGGGGCGCCGTTTCGAGACCCGTGGCGAGGTGGGGGGCGTGAAGGTCGTGGACGACTACGGTCACCACCCCACCGAGATCGCGGCCACGCTGGCGGCCGCGCGCACGCTGGGCCGGCGTGTGCTGGTGCTGTTCCAGCCGCACCGTTACACGCGCACCGCCCTCCTGCACCGCGAGTTCGGGACCTGCTTCGGCGACGCCGACAAGGTCTGGGTGCTGGATATCTATCCGGCGGGGGAGAGCCCGGTGCCGGGCGTGACGGCCCGCACCATCGTGCAGAGCGCCGAGGCGCTGGGGCAGAGGCAGCTGGTCCACATCGGTGACGCCGGAGCGGCGGTCGAGGCCGTGGCGCGCGAGGCGCGCCCGGGCGACCTGGTGCTCACGCTCGGCGCGGGTGACGTGGGGAAGCTCGGCGAGCAGTTGCTGGCGAGGCTGCGTGCCACCCGGGGGGAGCACTGATGGGCCTGTACCAGGGACGGGCGCTGGAGCGCGGTCCGCGGCCGGACGTCCGTCCGGGCGCACGCCCCGGCGTCCGCCCCGTGCCGGGTCGCCGGAGCGGCCGGCCGCGGATGCTGCGTCCCGTGCGCATCGGGCTGGGGCTCGCCGGGGTCGCGGGCCTCGCGGTGGCGGCCGCGTTCCTGCCCTGGCGCCAGCTGCGCGAGCGCTGGGCGGTGGTGCAGGAGGTGCGGATCGAGGGCGCGCTCTACCTGGACGCGGCGCGCGTGGGGGAGGTCGCCGGCCTGCACGCGGGCGATGACCTCATCGCCCTCGACCTCGAACGCGCACGCCAGGCCCTGCTGCTCGATCCGCGCATCGCCCGGGCCGAGGTGACCCGGGCCTGGCTTCGTGACGTGCGCGTGCGGATCGTGGAGCGCCAGCCCGTGCTGGTGGTGACGCACGGGACGCCGTGGGAGGTGGACTCGGCCGGCGTGCTGCTGCAGCCGCTGGCGCGGGGCCTGACCGCCGACGTTCCGCTCCTGACCGGGCCGGATTTCTCCCGGCAGCGGGCGGGCACGCAGGTGCTCACGCTCGACGTGCGACGCGGGCTGGCGTGGGTGCGGGCGCTCGCGGCGCGCGACCTGCAGCTGCCGGTCGGGGTGTCGGAAGTGGACGTGTCCGACGCGCTCGACACGAGCGTCCTGCTCGAGAACGGCACCCGGGTGCTCGCGCCCGCCTGGCCGCCCGGCGCTCGCGTGCTTTCGGGCCTGCGGGTGGTGCTCCTGGACCTGCGGCGGCGTGGCGTGCTCGCCAGCGAGGTGGACCTGCGCTTTGAGAATCAGGTGGTGGTGAGACCGGTGGGTGCGCCCGGATCCGCGCCGGGGCCCCTGCTCGACCAGGTGGGCGCCGGAGCCGCGGGCGTGGACCCGGCCGGGGACCACCGCAGCGGATAGGGGATCGCGGTACTCCAAGGAGGGGGTGAACGGCATCATGGGACAGGCGGTAAGGACGTATGTGGGCCTCGACATCGGCACCACGAAGATCTCCTGCATCATCGCGGACACGGGGGGTACGGGGACCGAGGCGTTGCGCGTGGTGGGCGTGGGCACCGCGCCCAGCGAGGGGTTGCGCCGCGGCGTGGTCGTGGACCTCGACAAGACGGTGGCCAGCATCCAGCGCGCGGTGGACGAGGCCGAGCGCATGGCGGGGGTGCCGGCGAAGGGGGTCTACGCGGGCATCGCCGGTGACCACATCCGCAGCATCAACAGCCGCGGCGTGATCGCGGTCTCGCGGCGGGACAACGAGATCGGCAGGGCGGACGTGGACCGGGTGATCGAGGCCGCCAAGGCCATCGCCATCCCCATGGACCGCGAGATCATCCACGTCATCCCGCAGGAGTACATCGTGGATGACCAGGATGGGATCAAGGACCCGGTCGGCATGAGCGGCGTCAGGCTCGAGGCCGAGGTCCACATCATCACCGGGGCCGTGACTTCGGCCAAGAACATCTGCCGCTCGATCCAGCGCGCCCACCTCAAGGTCTTCGACCTGGTCCTCGAGCCGCTGGCCTCGAGTCACGCCGTGCTGGACGACGACGAGCGCGACCTGGGCGTGGTCCTGCTGGACATCGGCGGAGGCACCACCGACGTCGCGGTGTTCTACGAGGGCTCCATCCGCCACACGGCGATCCTGCCTTTTGGCGGCGCGAACGTGACCAATGACATCGCCATCGGCCTGCGCACACCCATCGACAAGGCCGAGGCCATCAAGATCCAGCATGGCTGCGCGCTGGCCTCCCTGGTTCCGAGCACGGAGTCGATCTCCGTCTCGGGCGTGGGCGGTCGTGCCGACCGGGAGATCGCCCGGCACGTGCTGGCCTCGATGATCGAGCCGCGCATGGAGGAGATCTTCCAGCTGGCCAACAAGGAGGTGAAGAAGAACCACTTCGCGGAGCTGCTCGGCGGCGGGGTCGTCCTCACGGGCGGTACCTCGCTCATGCCGGGCGTGACGGAACTGGCCGAACAGGTGTTCGAGATGCCCGTACGGCTGGGCGCTCCCCAGGGACTGGGGGGGCTCTCGGCCAACGTCGCCGACCCGCGTTTCTCGACCGGGGTGGGGCTGGTGCTCCATGCCCTGCATGCGGAGAACGGCGAGGACGGCAGCCGGGAGCGGCGGGGCGTGGAGCCGAGTCGCACGTCGTTCGACCCGCGTCGTTGGTTCAAGGGTTTGTTCTACTCATGAGCGTGATCCACGTCTGTCCAACCATCACCGCCTGATCCCCACGGAAGAAGTCCCGGACGCATCCGTCGCGGACGGAGTCGCCGGGCCCGGGAAGGAAAGGCACAGGGAGTCGTGCCAATGTTCGAACTCGAGATCGACAGCACCGCCTCAGCCAAGCTCAAGGTCATGGGAGTGGGAGGGGCCGGCGGCAACGCCGTGAATCGCATGATCGGATCGGGGCTGCGGGGCGTGGAGTTCATCGTCGCGAACACCGATGTGCAGGCCCTGAACCAGTCGCTGGCACCCCACCGCATCCAGATCGGCAAGGCCACGACGCGCGGCCTGGGTTCGGGGGGAGACCCCGGCCGGGGCCGCGTCGCCGCCGAGGAGGATGAGCAGACCATCGTCGATGCGCTCAGCGGCAGCGACATGGTCTTCATCACCGCCGGGATGGGTGGCGGCACGGGCACCGGCGCGGCGCCGGTGGTGGCGCGGCTCGCCAAGCAGAGCGGGGCGCTCACGGTCGCCGTGGTCACCCGGCCGTTCACCTTCGAGGGTCGGCGCCGCCTGCGGCAGGCCGACGACGGCCTCGCGGAGCTGCGCGCCGAGGTGGATACGCTCATCATCATCCCGAACGAGCGGTTGCTCGCGGTGGTGGAGAAGGGCACCACGCTCACCGACGCCTTCGGAGTGGCCGACGAGGTCCTGCTCAAGGCCACCAAGGGCATCTCGGACCTGGTGACGGTGCCGGGGCTCGTGAACCTGGACTTCGCCGACGTCAAGGCGGTGATGTCGAACCGGGGCAACGCGCTCATGGGCACGGGGCGCGCCTCGGGGCCGGGCCGGGCACTGGAGGCGGCGCAGGCGGCCGTCGCGAGCCCGCTGCTGGAGGATGTCTCGATCAGCGGCGCCGAGGGTGTGCTCGTGAACATCACGGGCGGCCGCGACCTGACGCTGCACGAGGTGAACGAGGCGGCGAGCGTGGTGGTGAGCGCGGCCGGCGAGGACGCCAACGTCATCTTCGGCGCGGTCATCGACCCGAACATGGATGGCGAGATGATGATCACCGTCATCGCCACCGGCTTCGGTCACGAGGCCTCGCGACCGCGGGCCGAGAAGGGGCGCGGGGTGGAGGCCGAAGGGCACCGGCATTCGCACCCGTGGAAGGAAGAGGTGGGTGTGGGGGTCCGCGACCGCTGGGGGACGGGCGGCCGCAACGGCGATTCCCTTGAGGTGCCCGCCTTCCTGCGCAAGCAGATGGACTAGCCTGGGACACTCGGGGGCGCGGCACGAGCCGCGCCCCCAGGACCTGCCGCGAGGCGAAAGGAACGGATCCCGGCCTTGTTCACCAACCTCCTCAAATGGGGCCACAACCGCCACTACAACCGCGGGATGGTGCATTTCAACCGCGGCGAGTTCGGGCAGGCGGTCTCCGAGTTCGAAGCCGTGCTGGGCGAGGTGCGCGATCCCAGCAACCCCGACCACAGCCTGGCGTTGTGCTATGCGGCCGAGGCGCGGGCGAACCTCGGGCTCGCGTTCTTCCACGCCGGCCAGTACGCGAAGGCGGAGGAGCAGTTCTCGAAGGCGCTGGACGAGAACCCGACCTTCCCCGACCTGCGCTACTACCGGGCGCGCATCTTCCAGCGCTCGGGCCGCCTGGACGAAGCGGTCGCCGATCTCGAACGGGCCCTGGTCGAGCACCCGCGCTATGTCGAGGCGCTGCTGCTGATGGCCGTGTGCCGTTCGCAGCTCGACGACCGCGAAGGCTCGGTCCGGGCACTGAACCAGGCACTGGCGCTGGGCGTCGAACTGCCCACGGGGTTGGTGGCCTCCCGCGCCTCGGAGTGGGCGGCCACGGACTGGCAGGGCCTGTTGAACGTGTCTGGGGGCGGTCCCGGCGCCGCGGGACCCCCGACCGCGCACCTGGACCGGGCGCTCGAGCGCTTCCACGCGGGCGACCTCTCCGGTTCCATCGCCGAGCTCGAGGGGGCGGTGGCCGAGAATCCCGGCTACGCCGACGTGCGCGGCCGGCTGGGCGGCCTGCTGCTCGAGGCCGGGCGCATCGAGGAGGCGCTCGCGCAGCTGGACCAGGCGCTGCGCATCAACCCGCGCTACCTCGAAGCCCGCCTGCTGGCCGCGCGCGCGCAGCTCGAACTGGGCGGCGCGCGCGACGCGATCGTGCACCTCGAGGCCGCGCTGGAAGCCTTCCCCGACTACCCGGACCTGCACTTCTGGCTGGGGCTCGCCCGCTTCCGCGCCGGCGAGCTGGAGGCGGCCGTGGCGCCGCTCGAGCGCGCGGTGAAGCTCAACCGGCAGTTCGCGCGCGCGCAGCGGCTGCTGGGGATGATCTACCACGCGCTCGGCCGGCACGACGATGCGCTGCGCTCGGTGCGGCGCGGACTGGTGCGCGACCGCGAGATCCCGCAGGGCGTCCTCGACCAGGTGTCGCTCGCCCTCGCCGTGAACGACGTGACCGGGATGGAGGAGGAGATCCAGCGCGCGCTCGCGGTCCAACCCGACTACCCGGACCTCCAGCTGGCCCTGGCCCGGGCCCGGCGAGCGCAGGGCCGGCTCGAGGGTGCGCGCG
This sequence comes from Candidatus Eiseniibacteriota bacterium, assembly GCA_025357055.1. GTDB lineage: Bacteria > Eisenbacteria > RBG-16-71-46 > RBG-16-71-46 > RBG-16-71-46 > JANXPZ01. Next base: position 16,339 of record JANXPZ010000190.1, read on the forward strand.
ACTCCTATCGCAAGGCGCTGGCGCTGCGGCCCGGATACGACCCCGCCGTGCTCGAGCTGGCGGCCGTGGAGCTCGCGCTCGGGCACGCAGCCGCGGCCGAGGAGTTGCTGGCGGACCTGGTCGCGCGGCACCCGGACTGGCCCGACGCCCATGCCCAGCTGGGGCGCGTGCGCCTGCTGCGCGGAGACGCGCCCGGGGCCGAGGGACCACTGCGGGCGGCTCTTGCCGCCAATCCGCTGTATGCCGTCGCGCGCGCCGATCTGGGCTGGGCGCTGCTCGCGCAGGCGCGCACCCGCGAGGCCGACGAGGAGTTCGCGCGGGCGCTGGAGCTGGACCCCCTGCACGCCCTGCCGCGCCAGCAGCTGGAGTGGCGCGAGCTGCTGGCCGTCAAGCGCCCGGAGTCACCGGTCCGGCCATAGGAGAAGCCCCGCCGCCGGGGAGGGCGACGGGGCTTCGGCGTGGGAAGGCGGTTACGCGGTCGCCGGCTTGCGGACGTTGCGCACGGCCTTCGTCACCTTGCCGCTGCGGATGCACCGGGTGCAGACGTCCAGGTTCTTGGCCCGGCCATCCACCAGCGCTCGCACGCGTTGCAGATTGGGATTCCAGGTACGCTTGGTCAGGTTGTGAGCGTGGCTCACGTTGTGGCCTGCCATCGTGCCTTTCCCGCAGATATCACATCGCTGAGCCAAGGAGAGACCTCCTACCATCGAATCACGGTCCATCGGGGTCGAACGAGCCCCGGACTTTATCAGTACGCCCCGGGGCTGTAAAGCGACCCTCCGGGGCCATTCCGCGGGGCCCGGGGCATCCGGAGCCCGCCCCGCCGAGGTCCCCGGCGCGCCCGCCGCCGGGATGTGCGAAAGTGCTTCCGACCATGCCAGTGCCACCCACTTCGTCCCGACGCCCGATCCCGGGGAAGCCGCCGCTCGAGCCCGCTTCGCGGCTGCAGTTCCTGCCGGGAGTGGGCCCCCAGCGCGCCGAGGCCTTCGAGCGGCTCGGCCTGTCCACGGTCGAGCACCTGATGCGGCACTACCCGCGCACCTGGCTCGATGCGCGCCGTTTCGTGCGCATCGCCGACCTGCGGCCCGGCGAGCTGCTGACCGTCGAGGGCACCGTGCACACGAGCGTGGCCATCCGCACGCGGGCCGGGCGCACCGACTTCCGGGTCGAGCTCGACGACGGCAGCGGTGCGCGCCTGGGGCTCTACTTCTTCGGCCAGCCCTTCCTGGCCCGCACGCTCCTGCGCGGGGTGCGCGTGGTCGTGAGCGGCGAACTGGACCCGCTCGAGCGGCGGATGCTCAACCCGCTCTTCGAGGTGGTCGAGGGCGAGATGGAGGCTCTGCTCCACGTCGGCAGGCTGGTGCCGGTGCACGCCCTGACGAAGGGGATCACCGCACGCGGGATGCGCACCGCGGTGCGGCACGCCCTCGACGCGGCAGCGGCGGCGGTGAAGGACCCCGTTCCCGCCGCGGCCGCGGAGGCGCACGGGCTGGTGCCGCTCGCCGAGGCGCTCCTGCAGATCCACTTCCCCGAGGACGAGGCCCGCCTCGCCGCCGCGCGGCGCAAGCTCGCCTTCGAGGAACTCTTCCTGCTGCAGACGGTGCTCGAATTGCGCCGGCAGGCGCTGGCCCAGGAAGGGCGCGGGAGGAACACCGCGGGAGCGGGGCAGCTTGCCGCGCGGGCGCGGGCGGCGCTGCCCTACACGCTCACGGGGGACCAGGATGGCGCGCTCGAGGAGATCGTCGCCGACTTGAAGCGGGCGACCCCGATGCACCGCATGCTCCAGGGTGACGTGGGCAGCGGCAAGACGGTCGTCGCCTTCCTGGCCGCGCTCCACGTGATGGAGGCCGGCCATCAGGTGGCCTTCATGGCGCCCACCGAGATCCTGGCGCGCCAGCACGGCAGGACCCTGGCCGCCCTCGCCGCGCCGGCGGGCGCCGCGGTGGAGGTCCTCACCGGCGCCACGCCCGCCGCGGCCCGCCGCGCGCTCGCCGCGCGGTTCGAGGCCGGCGAGCCCCTGCTCGTGGTCGGCACGCACGCGCTGCTCGAGGAGAAGGTCAGGCTGCCGGACCTCGCGCTCGCCATCGTGGACGAGCAGCACCGCTTCGGGGTCCGCCAGCGCGCCACCCTGGCGCAGAAGGGCGTCATCCCCGACCTGCTCGTGCTCACCGCGACGCCCATCCCGCGCACGCTCATGCTCGCCTGCTACGGGGATCTCGCGGTGAGCACGCTCAAGGCGCGCCCCGCGGGGCGCGGGCGGCTCGTGACCCGCGTGACCGGGGAGGAGAAGTTCCCGCAGGTGGTCGAGTTCATGGCGGGCGAGCTGGCCGCCGGCCGTCAGGCCTTCGTCGTGGTCCCGCTCATCGAGGAGGCCGGCCGCGCCGACGTGCGCGCCGCCGAGGCCGAGTTCGAGCGGCTCGCGAGCCAGCCGCTGCTCCGCTCCTGGAAGGTCGGGCTCCTGCACGGCCGGCTCAAGGCCGACGCCAAGCAGTCCGTGATGGAGGCCTTCGCTGCCGGCGGGGTACAGGTGCTCGTCACCACCACCGTGGTCGAGGTCGGGGTGGACGTGCCCAACGCCACGGTCATGGTGGTCGAGAACGCCGAGCGTTTCGGCCTGACCCAGCTGCATCAGCTGCGCGGCCGGGTCGGGCGCGGCGCCCACCGCTCGGTCTGCGTGATGGTGGCCGGGCCCGCCGCCAGCGCCACGGCGCGCGAGCGGCTCGAGCTCCTGACCACGACCACCGACGGTTTCGCGCTCGCCGAGGCCGACCTGCGCCTGCGGGGTCCCGGCGAGATGTGGGGCACCCGCCAGAGCGGGCTGCCGCGCTTCAAGCTCGTGGATCTGGCCCGGGACGAGGAATTGCTCGAGGAGACGCGGGTCGCGGCGCGGGCGCTGGTGGGTGAGGACCCCCAGCTCCTGCGGCCCGGGCACGCCGCGCTGCGCGAGACCCTGCTCGCGCACTACCGGGAGCCGCTCGAAGTGGCGCTCACCGGGTGAAGCGCGCGCCGGCCCGCCCCCCGGGGCCCCCCGGCCGACTCCGTTCGCGCGGCCTCCCGGCCGGGTCGGGTTTTCCTGCGGGGCGAATTGGGGCACAATGGTGACTCTGGAGGTCTGGCCTTGATCATCACTTGTTCGAACTGTTCGACCGGCTATCTGCTCCCCGAGCACCTCGTGGGTCCGGGGGGTGCTCGGGTGCGCTGCCCGCGCTGTCAGCACCTGTTCGCCGTGGGCCTCGATGGGCAGCCGCTGGAGCAGGTGTCGTCTGCCCCCGGCGACCCGCCGTCCGAGCGTCCGCTCGAGGCGGTGGAGGACATCCCCGAAGTCGCCGAGGTCCCCGAAGTCGCCGCGCCCGCTCCCGTCACGATCGCGGAGCCCGAAGCCGGGGCGGAGCCGGAGACCGGGGCGGAGCTCGGAGCCGAGGGGAACCTGGCGGTCGCGCGGGACGTGCTCGACCAGCTCGCGGTGTACGAGGGCGAGGCGATCGAGCGGGCGCGGGCCGAGCACCGGTTCTTCGCCGAGTTCGGTCCGGCGCTGATGGTGGCTTACGAGACCTACCGCCGCCGCGCCGGAGCGGGCGCCGACCCGAGTGCATTTCGCACGGCCCTGCGCGAGCGCTGGGGCGTCGAGTTGGTGCCGCTCACCACGCGCGAGGGGTAGTCACCCGGGGCAGCAGGGCTTGCTGCAATCGCCGGACGAAGGCCCGGCGCCCGCCGATTGACTCGATCCCCCGCTTACCGGCAGAATCATGGGTGGCGCCGCTGTCTGTGCATGTCCGACCTGGCATCCTCGAGGAGAACCGCATCATGCGTGCACACGCTGGTCTGTGGCTGGCCCTTGCCCTGTCTTCGCTCCTGCTCGTGCCCGGCCCGACCTCGGCCCAGCCTGCCCACGGCGTGGAACTCGACCGTGGGTTGACGTCGATCGAATCCGGACAGCCGGTGCCGCTGCGCAACCGTCCGATGCCGCCCCGGGGGCGCCTGCTCGATCGTCACTCCGGCCGGGCCACGCCCGTCGCCCCGCGCGATTACGTCGAGCCCGCCGACTTCGGCGTCATCCTCGAGTTCGACGGTTCGCGCGCGGAACTGGAAGCCGCCGGCATCCGCGTCGGCACCCAGACGGGCCGCATCTTCACCGCGCGCGTGCGCCGCGCGGAGATCGGGCGGCTGCGCGGTCTCTCCGGCATGCGCCGCGTGCAGCTGGCGCGCTACATGAAGCCGCATCTCAACGTGAGTAGCGTGGATGTGCGGGCGAACCTCGAGCACGGGGCTGCGGGCAGCCCGCCGGTCTACAGCGGGCGCGCCGGGCAGGGGCTGATCATCGGCGACGTGGACACGGGCATCGACTTCACGCGGCCCGACTTCCAGGACAGCACCGGCAAGACCCGCATCCTCTACATCTGGGACCAGAACGACGTGGTCGGCCCGGGCCCGGCGGGATTCGGCTACGGCTCCGAGTGGACCAAGTCGCAGATCGACAACACGCCGGGCTCCGTCCGCCACCAGGACACCAACGGCCACGGCACGAGCGTGGCGGGGGTGCTGATCGGGAACGGCTCGGAGACGGGCTGCTCGCAGCCGGCCTACCGCTACGTCGGCATGGCGCCGCGGGCCGAGTACATCGGGGTCGCCACCGACTTCTCGGATGCGGGCATCATCGACGGGGTCAACTACATCTTCCAGAAGGCCGCCGCACTCGGGAAGGACTGCGTGGTGAACCTCTCGCTGGGCGGCCAGGGGGGCCCGCACGACGGCTCGGACGACTTCGGCACGGCGATCAGCGCGCTCACCGGCCCGGGGAGGATCGTGGTGGCCTCGGCGGGGAACGACCAGGAGGACAGGATCCACGGCAAGCTCACCACCACGTCCACGGTGGTGGGAACGGACTGCCTCAGGTTCAACATCCCGACCTACACGAAGAACGCGGGCATCAACAACGACTATGTCCTGGTGGCCGGCTGGTACGACCCGACCGCGAGCGTCGTCATCCAGGTCGTGGGCCCGAATGCGGCGGACACGCTGAGCTGTGGTTTCGGCGCCTGGAAGTCGCGCAGCAGCGGGACGACCGGGTCCACGATCTACATCGCCAACCAGAACGCCGCCGAGGGCTTCGGGGGGACGGCGACGGCCCGGCAGTTCGAGGTCGAGATCGACGACGCCACCTTCAATCAGCTGCCGCGCGTCGGCCCCTGGAGGATCAATGTCGTGCCGAACGGCGCGGCCAGCCTCGGCAAGCGCGTGGACATCTGGATCTACGCGGCCCAGCTCGGCGCGGCCGGGGTCGCGCCCACGGTCACGACGGGCCTCGACTACACCACGCTCGTGGGCCAGCCCGCCGATGGGGACAGCGTCTTCGCCGTGGCCGCCCACGTCACCAAGCCCTCGTGGTACTCCTGCGGGGACGCCGCGACCTACAGCTTCAGCCCGACGCCCACCATGAACGCCATCGCCTCGTTCTCGTGCGTGGGACCGCGGCGCGACGGCGTGCTCAAGCCGGAGATCTCGGCTCCCGGCTTCGGCGTGGCCACCACCCACTCGAGCCTCGCGGGGAGCCTCCTCGGCACCGGCTGGGACGCGGATGACGGGGTGCACGAGATCACCGCCGGGACGAGCTTCTCCGCACCGCACGTCGCCGGCGCCGTGGCGCTCTACCTGCAGTCCATGCCGGGCGCCTCGCCGAGCCAGGTGAAGCAGGCCTTCCAGGCCCACGCCCGGACGGACGCCTACACCGGCGCGGTGCCGAACAGCACCTGGGGCTATGGCAAGCTCGACATCTACGCCACCCTCGACCACGTCGCCCCCTCGGTCGCGGTCACCGCGCCGAACACGGGCGTCACCTGGAAGGCGGGCTCCACCCGCGCCATCACCTGGACCGCCACGGACAACACGGGCGTGACCGCCGTGGACCTGGCCTACTCGACCGACGGCGGCATCAGCTACCCGCACGTCATCGCCACGGGGCTGGTGAACTCGGGCACCTGGTCGTGGACCGTGCCCAACACGCCCAGCAGCACAGCGCGCGTGCGTGCCACGGCGCACGATGCCGCGGGGAACGTGGCCAGCGACGCCAGCAACGTCGACTTCACCATCGACCGCTGGACCATCACCGCCTCGGCAGGGCCGGGCGGGAGCATCGCCCCGGTCGGTGCCGTGCCCGTGGCCGAGGGCGCGAGCCGGGCGTTCTCGATCCAGCCGGCCGGCGGAAATCACGTGCTGGACGTCTTGGTGGACGGGCTCTCGGTGGGAAGCGACACGACCTACACCTTCACGAACGTGACCGCCGACCACTCGATCGCCGCCAGCTTCTCGGGTGATCTCTTCACGCTCACGAGCCACGCCGCGATCGGCGGCGCCGTGACGCGCGCGCCCGACCTGTCCGGCTACCCCTCCGGAGCCGCAGTGACGGTCACGGCGGTCCCGGATTCGGGCTGGGCCTTCACCGGCTGGAGTGGTGACACGACCACGACCGGCAATCCCCTGGCGCTGCTGATGATCGCGCACCGGACGGTGGCGGCGGCCTTCGCCGATACCGCGCCGCCGGCCGTGCACGTGCTGGCCCCGGCGGGAGGGGCGACCTTCGCCATCGGCGATCAGGCCGGCCTGGCCTGGAACGCGATCGACAACGCGGCGGTGGCCCGTGTGGATCTCTACCTGTCGCGCACGGGCGCGGGCGGGGCGTTCGATTCGATCGCCACCGCCGTCCCGAACACGGGCTCGTACGACTGGCTGGTGACCGGGCCCGCGACGGAGGACGCGTTCCTGAAGGTGGTGGCGCGTGACTCGGCCGGCAACATGGGCGCGGACGTGGGCGATTCCTCGTTCGTCATCCACGCGACGACCGGGGTGGGCGAGCGCCCGGTCGCGGACTTCGAGCTGGCGCCGGTGCAGCCGAACCCGATGAGGGGTGCGGGGCGCATCGGCTTCGCCCTGCCGAGCGCCTCACGCGTCCGGCTGAGCGTGATCGACGTGCAGGGCCGCGAGGTGGCCGTGCTGGCGGAGGGCATCTTCGAGGCGGGTCGTCACCAGGTCCGCTGGGAGGGGGCCTCTTCCGGCCGGGTCGGCCCGGGGCTCTACTTCGTGCGCCTGAGCGTGGCGGGCCGTTCGCTCGTCCGCCGGACCGTCGTGACGAGATGATCGCGGCGGCGCCGCCA
>JANXPZ010000212.1 GCA_025357055.1 Candidatus Eiseniibacteriota bacterium
CGTCGCTCTCTGGGACGCGCGCCATACGGCTTCGGGCATCTACCTGATCACCGCCCGTCGCGGCAGTTGGAGCGCCGTGCGCCGCGTGCTGGTACTGCGATGAGCGACGTCGTTGTCCACGTTCGGCTCATCTCGCTCAGCGGGCTCGCGAACTGCGGCGTCTGCGGACAGGACTACAGCTTCGATCGAGCGCCCGAGGACCTGGAGTCTATTCGCTGTCCCTGCTGCGGGTCGTTGACCGGAGAACTGTACGAGAACCTCATCCACCCGGTAGTCGAGATCACGAAAGGAACCGACTGAGATGGCCACGTGGAAGGACGTCATTCGCAATGTTGCCCCGGCCCTCGGCACGGCTTTGCTTGGGCCCGCAGCAGGCGCCGCCCTGCGTGTGGTCTCGACCGCGCTGCTCGGCAAGCCGGACGCGACCGAGGCCGAGGTCGAAGCCCGTATCGCGAACTGGACGCCGGCCGACGAGCTAGCGCTCCGGACCGCGGAGCAGCAGTTCACGCTGGGCTTGCTCGACAAGGTGACGGCGGCCGAGGAGATCGACGCCGGCGACCGGGCGAGTGCGCGGGAGCGCGAGAAGGGCTTGAAGGACTGGACCCCGCAGGCGCTCGCGGTCGGAACCTTCGGCGCGTTCTTCACGCTCATCTTCCTGATGGTCGCGCACGCCATCCCCCCCGCGAACGCTCAGCCGATCACGATCTTTGCCTCGATCCTCGCGGGAGCGGTGACGCAGATCCTCAACTACTACTTCGGCTCGAGCAGCGGAAGCGCGGCCGCACGCGACGTCATCAGACGCATCGCGGAGGGGAAGAAGTGAGCGTGGGGGGGGAGGTTCAGGGCGTGTGGATCACCGCCGTCGTGGGGTTCCTGGTGAACTTGGCTGCGCTCGGCACCGTGGCGTTCAAGATCGGCGGATGGACGAGCAGGGTCGACACCGAGCGCATCGCTGACCGGGCCGCGAGCGCCAGCGGATTCGAGGCGGCAGCTGCGGCGGTGGCGGACCTGAAGGCGGGCACGGCCAAGTCGTTCGCCGAAATCAAGCAAACGCTCGGGAACGGGGCCCCCGGAACGGTGGTCAGGATCCCCGTGTGCCAGGCGCTCCACGAGGGCGTGAGGGCCGAACTCACAGCGATGAAGGAGGCGGCCAAGCAGGACAGCGACAGGGTCCGCGAGGATGTCCGCTCCCTACACGACGCAGTGAGAGAGCTCCACACCAAACCGTAGGAAGAGCGCCGGGCCCATTCCACTTGCCCGAGCGCTCGGGAAAGAGGCAGCCTCAAATCGTCGCTCCAGGGATGGTCCTTCGGCCAAGGAGGGTTCGACGATGCTGGGCAGGCGGTCGCACTGGGAGACGCCCGTCGGGCGCTGGGCAAGGCGCCTGGGTGTCTCCCGAATCGTCCAGGGGCTACACGCGCAGGGCGTCCCGATCACTCGCTTCGCGGTCTACAAGATCCTATCGGGGATGCGCGCGCCCGGGCTTGAGGTTAGATCAGGACTCGCGAGGCTCTCCCGGGGTCGCATCCGAGGCGAAGACATCGACCGCCACATTCTGAGGACGAAGGCTCGTTCAAGCTGCTACAGGAAGCCCTGATCATGCAGGTCAACCTCGCCGTGGACACGCGCCAGCTCGATCAGTTCGTCGGGCTTGCTCCCAAGCGACTCGCCTACGCCTGTGCGAACGCGATCAATGCGACCGCCGCGCATATCCAGCTCGACGTCCGCGCCGGGCTCGCGCAGCGCATGACCGTCCGCGCCCGCACTCAGCAGTTCGTGTTGCGCCAGGCGGCGATCCTGAAGAAGGCCAGTCCCAGCCAGGGCAGGCCCTACGCCGACGTCTCGGTGGGGCAGAAGCCCGGGCTCTTGCTTTCGCAGTACGAGACGGGCGGAGAGCGCAGGCCCATGGTTGGCAGGCGCGCAGCCGTCCCGGTCTACGGCAATGCGGCGCGCCCGACCTGGCAGCAGAGCGTACCGACCGAGTTCACCTTCAAGGGTATGGGGTTCATCAAGCGGCAGAGCAAGGCGAAGGCCGGACGCTTCGTCTCGATCCTCGGCGGGAAGAAGGCCCGACGCACGAAGTCTGTCTGGGGCAAGGCCGACACCGCCTTCCGCTTGCACATCACGGCAGCTGGGCAGCGGCAGTGGAAGGGCAGGCGCCGAACGTTCATCCTGACGTCGACCATGAAGGCGCCCGCGGGTGGCGTGTTCCAGCGCGTGGGCCCAGGGCGCGACGACATCCGCATGATCTACTCGTTCGTGGGCGATCAGCATCTGCCTGCCCTGCTCGAGTTCTATCGCACGGCACAGGAGAGCGCCCAGCGCTACTTCAGCCAGGCGCTCGATCAGCAGATCAGTGACGTCCTGGCGCACGACGTCCTGAAGGCGCTGGCGTGATCGGGGAAGAGATCTGGACCCCGATCCGTTTCGTGCGCTCCCTGCACATCTGTGAGAGCTGTGGCGAGACCATCCTGCTGGGTTCGCCCGGCTCGAGCACTGGGACCCGCGACACGCGAGCGTTCTGGACGAAGCCACGTGACGCCTGGCGCTGCCTGCGCTGTCACACTGAGATCGGCAGGATGGATCGCGCGCGTGATGCGTGCGTGGGCTGTCGCGCGCTGGCGCCCCGCCTCCTGGAGGATAACGCCTGGGTGCATCACCATCGAGGCGAGGCGCCGACCCCCTGCACCTTCTTCGAGGAGCAGACCGCGGCCGTGCTCTCCGTGGAGCGTGTCGCGTGAGCCGGCGTCCGACGAAGGCGGGGGTGACGCCGGGCCCCGAGGCGGGCGCGGGTCCTTCCCCCCGAGTTGTGCGCGGGTGCCGGCGGCCGAGCGTTCGCGCTAGCGTGACACCGCCAAGACAGGTTTCCGCTCAGGTTTCCACTCGGCGTGCGAAATCCCCAATGAATCCGCAGAAAATGGGGGGGGGTATCGCCGAACCGGACGGGGTTTCCACCCCCGAGGTTTCCACTCAGGTTTCCACCACGGGGGATGCGCCGAAGACCGCGCGCCGGAAGGCCCTTCCGCAGTCGACCCTCGACGGGGTGGCGCGCTGGCGGAAGGCGGTGCCCGGTGGACCACGTGCGCACCGGATGGTCGCCGCGGCGCTCCGCTCCGGGAAGCTCGTGCGGCCAGAGGTCTGCGAGGGCTGTCGTCTCCCGAAGCCCGTCCGGGCGCACCACATGGACTACTCGGAGCCGCTCGAGGTCCGGTGGCTCTGTGGCTCCTGTCACCGGCTCGCGCACCGCGACCTGGACTCGAAGGGTGTGCCGGGGGCCGCCGGACCGCCGCCGGCTCCGGTCCCGGATCCGCCGTTCATCGTCCGCCGGCTCGAAGTCTGGCCGCTCGAGCGGCTTCGGGAGTTCGACCGGAACCCTCGGGAGCACTCGGACGAGCAGGTGGAGGCGATCGCCGCATCGATCCGGGAGTTCGGCTTCACCGTTCCGCCGATCGTGGACGAGAAGCGGCGCCGGATTCTGGCCGGGAACGGCCGCTACCGGGCAGCGCTCCGGGTCGGGTTGACGGAGATCCCCGTCGTACCGATCGGCCACCTTTCGCGCGCCCAGCAGCTCGCCTTCGTGATCGCCGACAACCGCCTGGCCGAGCTGGCAAGTTGGGACCGCCTCGCCCTGGCCGCCCATGCCCAGGAGCTCCTGGACCAGGACTTCGACGTCACACTGACGGGGTTCTCGGAAGCGGAGTTCAATGCCATGATCGCTGAGGCTGCGATCGCGGAGCTCCCCGAGAAGGAGCCGCCCATCCCGCAGCGCCCCGAGACCCCGGTCACGCGCCGCGGGGACGTCTGGGCGCTTGACCCGGATGCCGTTCGGCTCCTGTTCCAGGATGGCCGCGATGTGAGCATTCCTGTCGCGGAGTACGAAGAGGCCTTGCGCCCCCTGATCCAACGTAGCCTGGAAGCGCTCGATGTGGCGCTAAAGGTTTCGCAATCAAGAGCGAAGCCCGCCGCCAACGGTGATTTCACGTTGCCGTCCGTGGTGCGTTCCGGCGATCTGACGCTCGCGATCAGCACCGGCGGCGCGGCCCCGGCTCTCGCTCGCCGCCTCCGGGAGAAGTTC
>JANXPZ010000216.1 GCA_025357055.1 Candidatus Eiseniibacteriota bacterium
CTCGAGCGCGGGCGACTGGTCGAACTACGCGGCGCGTCGTATCGTACCCGGCACCTCAAGCATGCCGAAGTGGACCGGAGTCCCCTCCGCGAAGGGGCCAGAATATCCGGAAATCAGGTGCCAGACTTTCCGGAACCCACAAGGGCAGGCACGTCTGGCGAACGCAGGACGTCGTGGAGGATATCGCGGTGAAGAAGAGGTCGGCACTCGTCTGCGAGCACATGGAGAACATCTCTCGCGAGGCGCTGGAGGAGTATCAGGAGATCGTCCGCAACTACGTGCGACGACGTCAGGGCGTCTACCCGCTCTACCGGCGCGGCAAGCTCTACTACGTGGGCCTTGCGAGCAACCTGAGGGGCCGCCTCGCGAACCACCTCAAGGACCGACACGGGCATTCGTGGGATCGCTTCAGCGTCTACCTGACAATCGGCGACAAGCACCTGAGAGAGCTTGAATCGCTGGTGCTCCACATCGTCAGGCCGGTGGGCAACAAGCAGAAGGGGAAGTTCGCGAAATCGACGAACATCCGAGGGCGCTTCGCGAGGGACGTGCGTGCTCGTCACCGGAGCGAGTTGAATCGAATGCTGGGCAAGGTAACCACCGTGAAGGCAAGGCCGAAGAGCCCTCCTGCCGAAGAGGGCCGTGTCTCGACGCTCAGGAAGTACGGTCTGGGACCAGCCGAACTCCGCGCTCGCTACAAGGGCAAGCTGCTCAAGGCACGTGTTCGACGGGACGGGATGATCCGCTTCCGGGGACGGCTGTTCTCCTCGCCCTCCCTCGCTGGCTCGGCGGCGGTCAACCGGACCTGCAATGGCTGGACGTTCTGGACCTACCAGCGGGCCCCGGGCGACTGGGTGCGTCTCGCGGAACTGCGCAAGTAGGCAAGGCTGACGATGTACGAGTTCGACCGCGCCTTGCTCAAGGACTTCTGCGACCCAGTGCGCGTCAGCGCCCTTCGGACCACGTGGTGCTCGACACTGCCAGAGGCGCGAGGGGTCTACGTGGTCCTCGCGCCGACCATTGCTTGTCCGGGGTTCTTGAACGCAAACCTCGCTGGGAAGTGGAAAGGTCGCTCACCGACGGAAGACGTCACGGTACTCGAAGGACGACTGCCCGCGTGACCGGAAATGGCGCTTACACAGAATTCAGGACAGGCTCGGGCTACCTGCTCAAGGAGCAGTTGCGCGCGATCCTGCGCCACCCCTGGAGGTACCTCGGCGTGATGCGGGCCCGGCTGCACGACTGGATCATGGCCACGCTCGGCAGCGGGCTGGCCGAACTCGAGCGCGTGGCGCACCGCATCGCGAACCACCTCGACGCGGTGATCGCCGGCCACCAGCACGACGTGCCGCTGGGGCTGGCCGAAGCCACGAACAGCCAGATCGCAGCGCTGCGCTTCCAGGCGCGGGGCCACCGCGACCCGGAGTACTTCAAGTTGAAGATTCTCCAGCGCTGCGGGCTACGCCACAACCCGTGGGCGAGGATCGTGCTGTGAACGGGCCGGGCTCACACGGAAATCTGAGAGGAGCCTCAATTCTTGCGGCGAATGCCCCCTACAACGCAGGGGCACGAGCGTCCGCGCGTCACAAACCTCCCGGTGGCCCAACCCCACGACGGCCCAGACTCCATGGTAGAAGGCAACAGCGGGATGTTGTGCGGCTTCCTCCTCTGTGAGGCTGGAGGAGTCTACGTCGCGGTCACGTTCACGCCAAACTCGGTGCAGGGCGCACCATCGCGTTCGGGCCGACTTGGACCCACCCCTACCAGCTGCGGCGGTACATACTTCGAACGTCAGTGCCCCCCCTCCCCCGCCGGCAACAGCCCCCGCCGCGCGATCAGCGCAACGGCCCATGCGAACAGCAGCGCCGCGCCGACCAGCACCGCACCGGCGGGGCCGATCCGCTGGCCGAGGGATCCGGCCAGCAGGCTCGAGATCGGCATCATGCCCATGAACGCCAGCACGAACAGCGCCATGACGCGGCCGCGCAGGTGACCGGGGACGGCCATCTGGATCGACGTGTTGGTCAGCGAACTGGAGGCGAGCAGTGCCGCGCCCGCCAGCGTCGAAAGCAACAGCGTCAGCGGCAGCCAGTGCGACAGCGCGAACGCAGCGAGCAGCGCAGCGAGTGCGGCGAGGGTGTAAGGGATCAGGCGATTGCGCTGGACGCTCGACGGCAGGCCGGCCACGACCAGCGCGCCGGCCAGCGCGCCGAGGCCGTTCGCCGCCATGACGAATGCCACGGCGCGCGACAGTTCCCGTCCGGCCAGCCCGAGCGACGTGCCCACGATCGCGGGAAGCAGCGTCATGTAGGGGAACGCGAAGATGGTCATGACGGCGGTGCTGAGGATGAGCAGGCCGACGACACGGTCCTGGCGCGCGTAGCGCAGGCCGGCGGTCAGCTGGTGCCACGAGTCCAGGCGCCAGTCGGTGGAGCGGGCGCGGCCAGCGGGCTCCTCCGCAGCGTTCGGCCCGCCGTGACCGGAGCCGGTGCGCAACCGGATCGCCCAGAGCGCCGCGATGACGAACAGGAAGCTGACCGCGTTCACATAGAAGACCTCGCCCATGCCCGCGCCCGAAAGCACGAGGGCCGCGGCCGCGAGCGGGCCGAGCAGGCGCGCGGATTGGAACTGCGCCGAGCTGAGGGCGATGCCGTTCATGAGCAGCCGCCGCGGCACCAGGTCGGGCAGCATGGACTGGAACGCGGGCGCCATGAACGCCATGAAGGTGCCGCCCACGAATCCGAGCACCGAGATCCGGACCAGGGAGCCGACCGGATCGCTGGAACTCAGCAGGCCGAGGTTGTAGAGCGCGCCGAGAGCCACGGCCTGCATGAGGAGCACGACCTGGATCAGGATCAGCATGCGGCGGCGATCCACGCGGTCGGCGATCGCGCCGGCGGGCAGGGCGAGGAAGAGCACGGGAACGCCCGCGAGGAAGTTGACGAGGCCGAGATCGAACGACGACTGGCGGAAGCTGTAGACCACGATGCCGAACGCGTACATCTGCATCCACGAGCCGATGTTGCTGACGAGCGCGCCGAGCCAGAACAGCGTGAAGTCCCGGTGCCGGAACGATTCGAAGACACCGTGCTGGCGACCCGCGGCCTGCACCGGATCCTCGTTCAAAAATCCCGCCGCAGCGCATACTTGACCAGCGCCGGCACCTCGCGCGCCGTGGCAAAGAGGTCGCGCGGCCGGATGTGCCGGGCGTGCATGGTGTAGACCCCCGGCAGGCCGTGACGCGCGAAGGCCAGCCGGCAACGCGGCAGATGATAGTACTCGGACACGACCAGCACCCGCCGCAGCTCGTGCGCATCCATCCAGGCTCGCGTGTTCCGCGCCGTGAGCCAGGTGTTCTGCCCGCGCGGATCCTCGATGATGCAGGAATCCGGAACCCCGCGCTCGAGCAGGTAGCGCCGCATCCCCGGCACCTCGTTCAAGCCGCTCCGGTCGAAGCCACCCGAAACGATGAGCCGTGGCACGAACCCGGCCCGCCAGGCGCCGAGACCGCGATCCAGACGCGCCGCAAGGCCCGGGGAGGGTGTGCCGTCCGCCCGCGCGTGGCTGCCCAGCACCACGCCGATGTCGGCGTGCCCGGGACGGTCGCGCAGCCCGTCGGCCACGATCAGGCCGCAGGCGATCGAGAAGAGCGCCCCGAGGACTGCAAGGATGCGCAGCAGGCGGGCGATCATCGCGCCGCTGGATCCGCGCCCGGCCTGCTCATCCGTGCTCCCCTCAGGTCGAGAACCCGAGCAGCCCCGGGTCCGGCATCAGCTCGGGGCTCCACGCATCGGGCAGGATCTCGACCTCGCAGGGCTGGGCCACCACGCTCATGGCCGCCTGTTTCACGTCCTCGGTGAGTTGCGGCGCGTACGGGCAGAAGGGCGTGGTCAGCAGCATCCGCACCAGCGTGCGCCCCGGCTTGATCACGACCTCGCGGATGAGCCCGAGGTCCACGACCGAGAGCTGGATCTCGGGGTCCATCACGGTCTCGAACGCAGCGCGCACCGCGAACTCCTGCAGGCTGGGCGCGGGCGTGGCCATCGCGGGCGCCGCAGCGGAGGCCGCTGCCGGCTCCGACGCCGCGGGGGACTCGAACGCGCGCCGCCCGGCGGCCTGTCCGCCTGGCGCGTCGGTGCAGGGCGGCGGAGCCGCGGCCGGCGGCGCCGTGCTGGCAACCGGCTTCGCGGCCGCGTGCGCGGCCTCCCGCTCGTCGCAGGTCTCGCACGCCACCTGGATCTGGTCGCCGATCACGCGCACGGCGTGCCGCGGCACGGCACCGGTCGCCGGCATCGCGAGCACCGCGCCGGTGCGGATGTCGAAACGCGCCCCGTGGCGCGCGCACTCGATGACGTGGCCGTCGAGCTCACCGTCCGACAGTTCGCCACCGTCGTGGGTGCAGAGGTCCGCGAGCGCGTAGTACTGGCCGCCGACGTGGAACACGGCGACCGGGTCGTCGTCCACGCGCACGACCTTCACGCCACCCTCGGGGATCTCCCCCACCTTCGCCACCGTCATGAATCGGTCGCTCACTTCGTCTCCTCCTCCTCGCCGGGCCACTGGGTAATGCCGTAGACGCCCGCCTTTAGGGTCTTGAGGATCAGCAGCGCGCACTTGAGTCGCACCGGCCCGAGCTCGATGCCGAGCAGTTCGAGCACGTCCTCCTTCGTGAGCGCCTTGACCTCTTCGAGCGGGTGGCCCTCCATGCGCTCGCACAGCATCGAGGCCGCGGCCTGGCTGATGGAGCAGCCGTGCCCCGAATGGCGGATCTTCTCGATCTTCCCGTCCTTCACCTCGATGTCGATGCGCAGCTGGTCGCCGCACAGCGGGTTCGCGTCCTCGTAGGTGATGTCGGGATGATCCAGCGTCCCGCGGCAGCGCGGGTTCTTGTAGTGGTCGATGATGTTCTCGCGGTACAGCTCGTCCCATTCGCCCATCAGCCGAACACCTTTCGCGCGTGGTGGAGCCCCTCGACCAGGGCGTCCACGTCCCCGGGCACGCTGTAGCAGTGGAACGAGGCGCGCGCCGAAGCGGGCACGCCGAGCCGGTCGTGCAGCGGCATCGCGCAGTGATGCCCCGCGCGCACCGCGATGCCGTGGTGGTCGAGCACCGTGGCCACGTCGTGCGGGTGGATCTCGCCCAGCTCGAACGCCACCACGCCGCCGCGCTTCTCCGCCGGGGGCCCGAGGATGCGCACGCCGGGCACCTCGATCATGCGCTCGAGCGCGTACCGGGCCAGCTCGCGGTCGTGCTCGAAGATCCGTTCCATGCCCAGCTCTTCGTTGAACACCACCGCGGCGCGCAGGCCGACAGCCTCGGCGATCGCCATGGTGCCGGCCTCGAACTTCCACGGCAGCTCGTTCCACTTCGAGCCCTGGAGCTTCACCTCGCGGATCATCTCGCCGCCGCCCAGGAAGGGCGGCATGGCCTCGAGCAGCTCGCGCCGCGCCCAGAGCGCGCCGATGCCGGTGGGCCCGAGCATCTTGTGCGAGGTGAGCGCCAGGAAGTCGCAGCCCAGCGCCTTCACGTCCACCGGCATGTGCGGCACGCTCTGCGAGGCGTCCACCAGCGCGAGCGCGCCCGCGGCGTGGGCCTGGCGGGCGATCTCCCCGACCGGGTTCACCGTGCCGAGCACGTTCGAGATGTGCACCACGCCGACCAGTCGCACGCGCCCGTCCGCGAGCAGGCCGGGCAGCGCCTCCATCTGCAACTCGCCCGAGTCCGTCACCGGGATGAAGCGCAGCTCGATGCCGCGCTCGGCGGCCAGGATGTGCCACGGCACCAGGTTCGAGTGGTGCTCCATCACCGTGAGCACGACCGCGTCACCCTGCTTCAGCGCCCAGCGTCCCCAGGCGTAGGCCACCAGGTTGATGGCCTCGGTGCTGTTGCGCGTGAAGATCACCTCGCGCGAAGGCGCGCCGATGAAGCGCGCGAGCCGCGCGCGGGCGTCCTCGTAGGCGGCGGTCGCCTCCTCGGCGATGGCGTAGATGCCGCGGTGGATGTTGGCGTTGTAGCGCCGGTAGTAGTCGTCCATCGCGGCGAGCACGCTCTCGGGCTTCTGCGAGGTCGCGGCGCTGTCGAGGTAGACGAGCGGCCGCTCGCGCCTCGCAGTCAGCAGCGGGAAACGGCTGCGCACCTCGTGCGCGTCGAAGCGCCCTCGGCTCGTGGCCGCAACGGCCGTGGTCCCGACCGGTGGTGTGGACATGGTGCCCTATCCGATCTTGGCCTGGATCATCCCGCGCAACTGCTCGCGCACGCTCTCGAGCGGGATGCGGTCCAGGACCGGTGCGAAGAACCCTTCGACGACCAGCCGCTGAGCGTCGCCGCGGGGCAGCCCGCGCGTCATGAGGTAGTACATCTGCTCCTCGTCCACCGTACCGACCGTGGCCCCGTGCGTGCAGCGCACGTCGTTGGCCAGAATCTCCAGCCCCGGGATGCTGTCCGCGCGCGCCGTGTCCGAGAGCAGCAGGTTGCGGTTGGCCTGGTAGGCGTCGGTGCGCTGCGCCCCGCGGGCCACCTGGATCATGCCCTGGTAGACGCTGCGGGCCCGGTCCTTGAGCGCGCACTTGATGAACAGGTCGCTGGTGGTCTGCTCGGCCAGGTGCTTCTGCAGGGTGTGAAGGTCGAAGTGCTGGCGCTGGTCGCCGAACATGAAGCCGTGCACGTAGGCCTTCGCGCCCGCGCCCACCAGCTGGAAGTAGGAATTGGTCTTGGTCGTCCTGCCGCCCAGGAAGGTCTGGATCCACTGCAGCTCGCCGCCGCGCTCGATACGGGCGCGCTGGTTCGAATAGTGGATGACGTTCCGGCCCCAATCCTGAAGATGCCCGTAGACCAGCTTCGCGTCCTCGCCGACGAAGACCTCGGTGCCACCGCTGAAGAACGCGGGGCCGTCGGCCGTCTCCGAGAGGCACTCCTCGAGCACGGTGGCACTCGCGCCGCGGCCCAGCACGATGACCGTCGCCGGCGCGCCCGCGACACCCGCGCCGTCCAGCCACTGGATGAGGCGGATCGGCACGCCGGCCTGAACGCCGTCCGGCACCCAGACGAACGCGCCACCCGCGCGCATGGCCTGGTGCAGGGCGGTGTAGCGGTCGAGGTCGGTCTCGATCAGCGCGCCGAGGCGGCCCTGGAGCTTCTCCGCGTGCTCGCGCAGCGCGCGCTCCATCGAGCAGACGATGACGCCCTGCTGCGCCAGCGCCGGGTGCGTCTGTTCCAGCACCACGTCACTGTTGCGCTGGACCAGCAGGCCGAGGTTCGCCGCCTCCCCCGCCAGGCGCGCGATCACTATGGCCGGCAGGTCGTCCAGGTTGCGGGCCTGGGGCCCGGGCACGAACGGGTCCAGCTCACCGAGCGCGAGCGTGCCGAAATCGGTGCGCCGCCACAACTCGAGCCGCCGGTCCGGGAACGGCAGTCGCGCCGCCACCTCGGCCGCCTCGCGTCGCTGCTCCAGCGCCCAGGCCGGCTCGTTCGCGCCGACGGCGCGCTCCAGCGCCAGGGCGGGCCAGGCGTCGAGGCCGCCCTGCACCGGCTTCGCCAGGATCCGCGTCTCGGCCGTCATCCTACCGAGCCCTCCATCTGGAGCTGGATGAGGCGGTTCATCTCGACCGCGTACTCCATCGGCAGCTCCTTGACGACCGGCTCGATGAAGCCGGCGACGATCATCGCCGCCGCCTCGTCCTTGGGCACGCCGCGGCTGGTCAGGTAGAAGAGCTGCTCGTCGCCGATCTTCGAGACCGTGGCCTCGTGCCCGATCGAGACCTGGTCCTCCTCGATCTCCATGGTCGGGTAGGTGTCCGAGCGAGAGAGGTCGTCGAGGATCAGTGCATCGCAATTCACCGTGCTCCGGCAGCCCACCGCGCCCTTGGCGACCTTCACGAGCCCGCGATAGCCGGCCCGCCCGCCGTCCTTGCTGATGGACTTCGAGACGATCTTGCTGGTGGTGTGCGAGGCGACGTGCACCGCCTTGGCCCCCGCGTCCTGGTGCTGCCCCTTCCCCGCGAAGGCGATCGACAACACCTCCCCGTGCGCCCCCGGCTCCATCAGGTAGATGGCGGGATACTTCATCGTCAGCTTGCTGTTGTGCACCACGAAGCCGTTGGCCACGAAGTTGTGCGTCCCCTCGATCTCGATGTCCCAGGTGTCCTGGACGTCAAGCGCCTCGATGGCCGAAACGCGGCTGAAGTACACGGGTCGGTCGAGACGCCCCTCGCCGAAGTAGAGGAAGTAGTGCGTGTACTCCTTCTCCACCTTCCCGAGGGGCTTCTTCTCGACGCGGCTCCAGCGGCTGATCTTGCGCGGGTCGAGGCCGCAGGCGATGGCCAGGGCCTTCACGTCCTCCAGCAGCGCGCGATTGACGCTCGTGATGGAGACGTTCTTGTGGTTCGCGCGGAAGTGCCCGTCAGCGGCGATGTATCCTTCGATGAACGCGACCCGCTGCTCGCGAGGTAGTTGATAGACCCACACCGGCACGCGCTTCTCGTGCGCCTTGCCAGAGAATCCCAGGTGCATCAACCAGTCCCTCAACGACACCGAGTTGATCCGAACCACACCCTTGCGCACCTCAAAGTCCACGCCAAACAGTCCGGCCAGAGACTCCAGCACTCGGGAGTGCGACTTGTCCGCGGGCGGCACGGCGAAGTACACACGGCTGCGCTCCACGTACCCGTCGCCGACATAGACGCCCAGGAGCCACATCAACTCCTCGGTGCTCGTCTCGGGCAGCGTGATCGCCTTCCTCCCGTGGTTCGGGATCGGCTCGAACGACCTCGACTTACCGTGGTCCGGCACGGTCCCGGAGATCGCCACCAGGTCCCTGGTCGTCAACTGGTCAAGCCTCTTCCAGGCCAGCGAGGCGTGCTTGCCCTGCTTGGTGAGCGTCAGGAACGGGTGATTGGCCGTGGCCCTCACCTCGCGGTGATTCTCGGTGCGCAGGAGGTGGACCTGCTGCCGTCCGCTGTAGCGCTTGGCCAGCACGGGACGGCGCTCCCATTCCATCTCCGCGTTGAGCGCGTAGACCATCGCGCCAGGCTCGATCTGCTCGATGGGCACGACGTCGTTGTTGACGAGGATCGCAGAGTCGCCGGTGATGCACCCCAGATTCCCGTCCACCCACTCCATGGTCGCGTCGCGGTAGGCGGCGGCGCGCTTGGTCACCAGGTTGTAGACGTTGTTCGACCAGTTCTGGATGGTGGTGTAGCGGCAGCGCCCGCCGGCCTTGACGATGATCTCGACCACCGCCGAGTGGAGCGAGTCGCTCGAGTAGGTGGGCGCGGTGCAGCCCTCGACGTAGTGCACGTAGGCGCCCTCGTCCACGATGATGAGCGTGCGCTCGAACTGGCCCATGTCCTTGGTGTTGATGCGGAAGTAGGCCTGCAGCGGGACGTCCACGCGCACGCCCTTCGGGACGTAGATGAACGAGCCGCCCGACCAGACCGCGGAGTTGAGCGCCGCGAACTTGTTGTCGGTCGGCGGGATCACCGTGCCGAAGTACTGGCGGAAGAGCTCCTCGTGGTCGCGCAGCGCGTGGTCGGTCGAAAGGAACAGCACGCCAAGCTTCGAGAGGTTCTCCTTGATCTTGTGGTAGACCACCTCGGAGTCGTACTGCGCGCCGACGCCCGAGAGGAACTTCTGCTCCGCCTCGGGGATGCCCAGCCGGTCGAAGGTGCGCTTCATGTCGGCCGGCACGTCGTCCCAGGACTTGGCCTCCTGCTCGGTCGGCTTGACATAGTAGTAGATGTCGTCGAAGTCGATCTGCCCGACGTCGCCGCCCCAGCGGGGCATGGGCTTCTTCTGGAACGTCTCCAGCGCCTTGAGCCGGAACTCCAGCATCCAGGCGGGCTCGCCCTTCATCTGCGAGATGCCCCGGACGATCCCGGCGTCGAGACCCTTGCGCGCCTTGAAGACGAACTGGTCGGCATCGTGGAAGCCGTACTTCTCCGTGTAGCTGTCGCGGATGCCTCCGGTGGGATTCTCCGAAGCGTTCATCGCGCCGATTCCTTCCCTTCGCGGACGAAGTCGTAACCGCGGCTCTCCAGCTCGAGCGCCAGCTCCGGTCCGCCTGACAGCGTGATGCGGCCGTCCAGCATGACGTGGACGAAGTGCGGCTTGATGTAGTCGAGGATGCGCTGGTAGTGCGTGATCACCAGCACGCCGAGGTCCGGCCCCGAGAGCGCGTTCACGCCCTCGGAGACGATGCGCAGCGCGTCGATGTCGAGCCCGGAGTCGGTCTCGTCCATGATGGCGATCTCGGGCTTGAGCATCGCCATCTGCAGGATCTCGGTGCGCTTCTTCTCGCCGCCCGAGAAGCCGTCGTTCAGGTAGCGCAGGGCGAACGACTCGTCCATCTTGAGCAGCGCCATGTGCTCGCGCAGCAGCGCGCGGAACTCCTTGGGCGCGATGCCGCGCCGGGCGGGCATGGAGCCGTCGGTGGTGGCGACCCGAGGGGCGAGCCGCGCGTTGAG
This sequence comes from Candidatus Eiseniibacteriota bacterium, assembly GCA_025357055.1. Taxonomy (GTDB): domain Bacteria; phylum Eisenbacteria; class RBG-16-71-46; order RBG-16-71-46; family RBG-16-71-46; genus JANXPZ01. The sequence goes on from JANXPZ010000216.1 coordinate 10,461, forward strand.
CGCGGTGCGCAGGAAGTTGGAGACCGTCACGCCGGGGATCGCGACCGGGTACTGGAAGGCCAGGAACAGTCCGGCGCGCGAGCGCGCGTCGGATTCCAGGCCGAGGATGCTCTCGCCCTTGAAGAGGATGTCGCCGCCAGTCACCTCGTAGCGCGGGTGGCCCATGAGCGTGTTGGCGAGCGTGCTCTTGCCCGAGCCGTTCGGCCCCATCAGGGCATGCACCTCCCCCTTGCGCACCTCGAGGCTCAAGCCCTTGAGGATCTGCTTGCCCTCCACCGCGACGTGGAGGTCCTGCACGACGAGATCGGCGGTCTGGCTCATGTCTCCGGCCCTTCTCCTTCTTCGTTGAGGCCGCTCGCGGCCCGGGTCTTCACTGGATCTCTTCGACGCTCACGAACACCGGGTGCGAGCGCCGCGGGCCGCGGCCCGGCGACGCACTCTTCAGTCCGGCCACCAGCGCCGGCGCCTGCTCCATCCCGTGGTCCTGCTGGCAGCCCACGCAGCCCTTGGCCGTCGAGGCCGGGGCCGCGCAGACGCGGCAGGCTTCGAGGTACGAGAGCCCGGCAGCCAGCTCGCTCTCGAGATGCTGGGAGCGCCTTACGGCTTCACGCGTGTCCTCCAGCTTGCGCTTGAACAGCGAGCGCAGATGGCTCATGGCCTCGGGCCCCAGCCCCGCGTCCCACCAGGCGTGGACCAGCTCGCGCATCTCCTGCAGCGAGAAGCCCATGCCGTGGAAGAGCCCGATCCAGCGCACGCGCTCCACCGCGCCCTGCTCGTAGAGGCGGAAACCGCCGCTGGTGCGCGAGGCCGGCTGGAGCAGCCCCAGTTCCTCGTACAGGTGGATCGCCCGGACGGTCTTGCCCGTCAATCGGGCCAGGTCACCGATGCGCAGGAGCCTGGGTGTCTGGCTGGGAATCTGGGTCGCGTTGGTCGTCATCAGTCGTACCCTTACGTTAACGTTAGATTCAACGCGCAACGTAAATGATTCGAACGGATATGGCAACCAATGAACTGCCCAAGATGGCGTCAGCCGGGGTGGTCGATACGAGACCTAATCAGGTCTCAACTATCTCCCGCAACCACATCAGTCGATTCGTCGGAGGCCCCCGCGCTCAGCACAGCCCACCGGACCGGGCAGTGGCCTCCGGTCCCTCGACGCCCGCCAGCCTCAGCGACCGATCTGCCAGTCGATGACGCGTTCGATGGCCCGTGAGCAGACCGGGCAGAAGCGCTCGGGGTTGCGGGTGAACATGATGCAGTCGGTCGAGGAGCGGTAGAGCCCCTTCGCGCGGTAGCCGGCCCCTTCGAAGGCGCCGACCTTCCCGCCGTGTTCCTGCCCGGCCAGGAAGGGCCTGCCCCACGCCAGCTCCTCGCGGAACAGCGAGTCCATCCGGGCCTCGGGTGCGTGGCTGGCGCGCAGTGCGCGGCGGCGAGCCTGGATGCCGGCCGAGAACTTCTCGTACTCGTCCTTGCCCCACGGGGTCGGCAGCGGGGTCTTCGCGTCCACCAGGTCCTTCCACTTGAGCGCGGCCGGATCCAGCAGAGCGGTGATGTTCGGCTCCCAGGGCTCGACGATCGGCGCGGTGGTGCCGTAGGCCACGTCGCTGGTGTAGTACTCGTCGGCCAGTGCGGCGAAGTGGTGCCCGAACTCGTGCACGAAGACGTAGGGCGTCGAGCCGCTCCTCGTCGAGGAGGTGGCCATCAGGTTGTAGATCCCGCCGCCGCCGTACTTCTCGCCGTTGACCAGGATCTCGACGACCTCGTAGGGGGCCTGGGCCGCCACCTCGCGCAGGGCCGCGTTGTCGCAGGTCAGCACGTAGCGCTCCGAGCCAAAGATGTCGTAGGAGGCGCCGAGTGCGCTGCGGCGGTACACGCCGTCGCTCGGCCGGGAAACGCCCGAGTCCTCGGAGGGCGTGTCGATGGCCCGGACGTTGAAGTCCTTCCGTCGCTCCCGGAAGGGCGGCGTCGAGAACAGCACCTCGACCAGGCGCCGCGCATCCTCGTGGAAGGCCGGCAGCTGCCCGGCGGTGTAGCCGTCGCCCAGGATCAGCAGGTCGATCTTGGCCTCGGGCGGCCCGTTCTCGAAGACCGTCCAGACCTTGCCGCGAGTGCCGATCGCCTCGCGGCGGATGTCCTGCGCGGCTGGATCCACCAGAAATGACGATATTTCGTGAAAAGCGTTGTCCGGGGAGCGCTTCAGCAGGCAGACCTGGACCGGGCGGCGCGGGAACGGGAAACGCACCGACTCGTGGAACGAGCGGCGCACCGAGCGCGCTTCATCGGTCGTCTCCCACTCGCCGTAGATGCTGGCGAAGCCCTGCGCGTAGAGCACCAGCTGGGTGGCGCGGTCGCGCACCTCGACCCGGTAGGGCCCGAGGTCGAGCGGATCGACCAGGTTGACCCTGCTGCCCGGCCACGGTCCTTCGCGCCGCAGGCCGTCGAGGGCGATCGCCTCTTCCTGCGCCGTGCCAACGTGGTCGTAGTCGAGGCGCAGGGTCGCGCCGTCCGACCACGCGTCGAAGGCGGCCACCCCCTGCGGCGCCGCGGCCGCCGCGACCTGCGGGGCGGCATGAAGCGTCGTCGGAGCCAGCAGGATGCCCGCCAGGGCGAAGCAGGACCACAGGTTCGCACGTGTCATCACAGACCTCCCAGGATCGCGGCGCGAGGCCGCGGGTTACGACGTCCGCCGGTCGAGCTTCACCCCGTGCGCATCGAGCCCTTCGATCATCGCCCGGTACACCCGCGGGTCGCGGGCCGCCCTCTCCAGCGGCTGCACCCCCGGCGGCGGCACGATCCCGCCCGCCACCATCTGCGCGGTGACCGCGGTCGTGAACGCCGTGGTGCGGGCCATCGCCGTCAGGCCCGTGGCCGGGTCGTAGCGGTCCACCAGCGTGATGTGCTCCCCGCCGTCGGCCCAGCGCATGCGCACCAGCAGCACCACGAGGTCCAGCGGCGGCGTGAGCGTGCAGCGCGCGCGCAACTCCTCGGCCAGGCGCCCGGCGGCGACCAGCGGCTTCACCGCCTCGGCGTGGCCCGGCCAGCGCAGCGTCTTCTCCCCCATCTCGGGCACACCCGGCAGCGTGTCCATGAGCGAGCGCAGGCCGTCGCTGTAGAAGGCCTCCAGCTCACCCACGCCCTCGACCGGCACGCGCTCCATCCCGCTGAAGACCGGCACGGCCACCTGCCGTCCACCCTGCACGATGCGCGCGGGGCGCACGTACTCCTCGGTCAGGTCGTCGAGCGACCAGGAGACGCAGTAGCCATAGGGCTGCGAGCGGTCCTGCGCCACGCCGCCCACCATGATGACCAGCTCCTGCGGGGCGCCGCGCCGCGCGTACGCCTCGCCGGCGACCAGGTTCGAGATGCCCGGCGCCAGCCCCGCGTCGGGGATGATGGTCACGCCGGCCGCCCGCGCGGCGGCGTCGAGGTCGAGCACGTCCTCGCCGCAGAAGGAGACGTCCACCAGGTTGCGCTTCGCCTCGATCGCGGCCTTCATGGCGGCGAAGCCGTAGCGCGAGGGCAGCGCTCCCACTGCGAAGTCGTGCTCCGCCATCAGGCGCACGACCGTCGTGGAGGCCGAACAGTCCGCCTCGCGCCACGAGAGATTGGGCAGCGGCTGAAGTTGCGGATCGCGCAGGTCGGCGACCGTGATGCGCGCCTGTGGCAGGCGCGTGGCGAGATCGGTGGCGATGACACGCCCCTGCGCGCCTCCGCCCAGGACGAGGATGTTCATGGGTGCGGCCCTCCGGTATTCGACGGGCGGCGAGCCGCCTGGTCAGGGTACGGTCGTGAACGTGCCAGCAGGTCCGGTGGCGACGAGGTACAGCGGGCCTTCCATCGGGACGCAGGCGGATCCGGCCCGAAACATCGCAAGTTAGCAGAGAAGAGCACCCCCCGCCTGCGCGCTTCCCAAAACCCTGACACTCTGACAGAATGGCGGCCGGCTTGGCGGTTTGGGCAGAAGAACCGTGCTCCGACCGGCCCGGCTGGTGGCGGAGGGTCGGCGGGCACACGCCTTCGCCGTAATACGTTCAGTCACGGGAATGCGGCTTCGATCCTGGGGATAAGGCCGTCCCAGCCCACGAGCCTGTGGCTTCGGTCAGCACGAGTGCTGCATGATGTCCGCCAATCCCCGGCGCGCACTGTGGTTGCGCCACTTCAACGACCCAGGAGAAAGGTCACCCACATGCTCATCGGAGTCCCGCGAGAAGTAGCTCCCGGCGAGACCCGTGTCGCCGTCGTCCCCGAGACCGCAGGCAAGCTGGTGAAGGCCGGCCTGCAGGTCCTGGTGGAGACCGGCGCCGGCGCTCGCGCCCATTTCACCGACGAGGCGTATCGCGCCGCCGGAGCCAGCATCGCCGCGGACGCGCGCGAGGTCTTCACCAAGGCCGACGTGCTGCTCAAGGTGCAGGAGCCCATGCAGAGTCCGGCGCTCGGCGCGCACGAAGCGGACATGGTCCGCGAGGGGGCGGTCTACGTCTCGTTCCTGGGGCGCGATCCCGAGAGCGAGGCCGCGAAGAAGCTCAAGGCCCGCAAGGTCACCGCGCTCTCGATGGAGATGGTGCCGCGCACCTCGCGTGCGCAGAAGATGGATGCGCTGTCGTCCATGGCCTCGGTCGCGGGCTACAAGGCCTCGCTGCTGGGCGCCCTGCGGCTCGGCAAGTTCTTCCCGCTCATGATGACCGCCGCCGGCACCATCGCGCCCTCGCGGGTGTTCGTGTTCGGCGCGGGCGTGGCGGGCCTGCAGGCCATCGCCACCTGCCGCCGTCTCGGTGCGGTCGTCGAGGCCACCGACATCCGTCCCGCGGTGAAGGAGGAGGTGCAGAGCCTGGGCGCCACCTTCGTCGGCGCCGAACTGCTCGACGCCTCGATGGTGGCCGCGGGCGGCTACGCCAAGGAGCTCACGCCCGAACAGCGCGAGAAGCAGCGCCAGATGGTCGCCGAGCGCGTGAAGCTGGCCGACCTGGTGATCTGCACGGCCGCGGTCCCCGGGCGGAAGGCGCCGGTGCTGGTCACCGCCCAGATGGTCAAGGACATGAGGCCCGGCTCGGTGATCGTGGACATGGCGGCCGAGAGCGGTGGCAACTGCGAGCTCACCAAGGCCGGCGTCGAGACCATCGAGCACGACGTCATCATCCTGGGCCCGGTCAACCTGCCGGCCCAGCTGCCGCTGCACGCCAGCCAGATGTACTCGCGCAACCTGCACGCGCTGGTGATGAACTTCGTCAACAAGGAAGGCCAGCTCAATCTCGACTTCGCGGACGACATCAACCGCGACTCCTGCCTGGTCAAGGGGCCGGCCGTGAAGGAAGCGGCGGCGACGGAGAAGGCGTCATGACCGAAGCCACGCTGATCCTGTACTCGATCTACATCTTCATGCTCGCGGTGTTCGTGGGCTTCGAGGTCATCTCGAAGGTGCCGGTGCAGCTGCACACGCCGCTCATGTCGGGCACCAACGCCATCCACGGCATCGTCATGCTGGGCGGCATGCTGGTGCTCGCCAAGGCGCCGCCCGACCAGCAGCTGCTGGTGTGGCTCGGCTTCGCCGCCGTGGTGCTGGGCGCGATGAACCTGTTCGGCGGGTTCGTGGTGACCGACCGCATGCTCGAGATGTTCAAGACCAAGAAGTCCGCGGGGAGGAAGTCATGAATCCGAAACTCCTCTCCGACGTCGCCTATCTCAGCTCGGCGATCCTCTTCATCATCGGACTGAAGTTCCTCAGCCATCCCAAGCGCGCGCGGCGCGGCAACCAGATGGCCGCGATCGGCATGCTGTTCGCCATCGTCGCCTCGTTCATCTTCATCTGGGGCGGCGGCCTGCTGCAGCCCGGCTCCAACGCCGGCGTGCTCATCATCGTCGGCATCCTGGTGGGCGGCCTGGCCGGCACGATCGGCGCACGCTACGTGGCGATGACCGACATGCCCCAGATGGTCGCGCTGCTCAACGGCTGCGGCGGCGGCGCAGCGGCGCTCATCTCGACCGTCGAGTTCGCCAACTTCGCGGCGGGCCGGGGCGAGAGCGACCCGCTCGCCTTCGGGGCCACGTTGTTCGGCGCCGTGATCGGCTCGCTCTCGTTCTGGGGCTCGCTGATGGCGTTCGGCAAGCTCAGCGGCTTCATGGAGCGCGCCATCACCTCGGCGTTCCAGAAGTTCCTCACCGTGGCGGTCTTCCTCGCCCTGATCGCGACCATCGTCTGGATCGGCATGGGCGCGGGCATGACCGCCTTCTACGCCCTGCTCGGCGTCTCGCTGCTGTTCTCGCTCCTGATGGTCATCCCCATCGGCGGCGCCGACATGCCGGTGGTCATCTCGCTGCTGAACTCGTGCACCGGCCTCGCGGTGGCGGCGACCGGCTTCGCGCTGCGGGAACCCGCGTTGATCATCAGCGGTACGCTGGTGGGAGCGTCGGGGACGCTGCTCACGCTGCTCATGTGCAAGGCCATGAACCGCTCCATCACCAACGTGCTCTTCGCCGGCGTCGGCGCAGGCCCGGTGGCGACCCCGGGCGCGGCGGGTGCGAGCGGTCCGGCCAAGACCGCGCGCGAGATCTCGGCCGACGACCTGGCCATGCTGCTGGCCAACATCCAGACGCTGATCGTCATCCCGGGCTACGGCATGGCGGTGGCGCAGGCGCAACACGTCACGCGCGAGCTGGCGGACATCCTGACGGCGAAGGGCGTGGACGTGAAATACGCGGTGCACCCGGTGGCCGGCCGCATGCCCGGGCACATGAACGTGCTGCTCGCCGAGGCCAACGTGCCCTACGAACAACTCTTCGACCTCGAACAGATCAACCCCGAGTTCGAGCGGTGCGACGTCGCACTGGTGATCGGCGCCAACGACGTGGTGAACCCGTGCGCGCGCTACGACAAGTCCAGCCCGATCTACGGCATGCCCATCCTGGATGCCGACAAGGCCAAGAACATCATCGTGGTGAAGCGCAGCCTCAAGCCCGGGTTCGCCGGCATCGACAACGAGATCTACTTCAATCCGAAGACCTACATGTTCTTCGGCGACGCCAAGAACGCCATCCAGAAACTGGTGACGGCGGTGAAAGCGGCCGAATAGCCGGTTCGCTCGCGGGCTTCAGAAGTCGTTGACGGGCGGGACGCGAGTCCCGCCCGTTCCGCGTTCCGGCCCCCCCCCGACGGTCCAGGCCTGCTCCACGCAAGCGCAGTGGGCTCCACGATCGTGGAGCAGATGGCGCCCGACGGCCACGCACCGCGTGGCGGTGACGATCCCGGCCCGGGCGTCCAGCGTTGCAGCCGTGCGGCTTCCGACCCCGATCCCGTGAGCGTGCGGCGGGCGCCCCGATGGCATGCCGGTTGCGGTTCCCGTGAGCGGACTGCACTTCGACACGGAGGCTGGAGCCATGAGAATCGGGGTCGTCTCCCAGGCGTACTACCCGCGCTACGGCGGGATCACCGAGCACGTCCACCACACCGCGGTCGAGCTGCGCCGGCGCGGCCACGAAGTCACGATCATCACCAGCCGCTTCCGCGACAGCCTCGAGACCAACCACTCCCAGGGTGTCGAGCGCGTGGGCTACAACCTGCTGGTGCCCTTCAACCGCGCGTTCGTGGACCTCACCATCGGCCTGACGCTGCGCCAGCAGTTGCGACGGCTGTTCCGCGCCCACGACTTCGAAGTGCTCCACACCCACTGCCCGAACGCCCCGAGCCTGCCCATCCTCGCCGTTCAGGAGGCGACCTGCGCACAGGTGGGGACGTTCCACGCCATGGCCGGGCGGGGGCTCCTGCAGGACGCCTTCCAGCGTTACCTGGCCGCGACCGTGAGCCGGCTCGACGCGCGGATCGCGGTGTCCGCGACTGCCGAGGCCTCGACCAGGCTCTATTACCCGGGGCACTACCACGTGATCCCGAACGGCGTGGACGTGGAGCGCTTCCATCCAGACGTCGAGCCGCTCGGCCGGTGGAGCGACCCAGGGCGTGTCAACCTCCTGTTCGTAGGCCGGCTCGACCCGCGCAAAGGTCTCCAGGTCCTGCTCGGCGCGATGCCGGAGGTCGTGGAGCGCACCCGCGGCCGCGCGCGACTGCTGATCGTCGGTGACTCCTACCTCCGCCCGCGGTTCGAGGCGCAGGTCCCTTCCGCGATGCGCGCGTTCGTGCACTTCGCCGGACACGTGCCGAGTGGCGACCTGCCGCGCTGGTACGCGACCGGCGACATCTTCGTGTCTCCGGCCTCCGGCAACGAGAGCTTCGGCATCGTGCTGCTCGAGGCGATGGCGGCCGGACGCGCGGTGGTGGCCTCGGACATCCCCGGCTACCGCTCGGTGGTGAATCCGGACGAGGACGGCGTGTTGTTCGAGCCCGGCAACGTGCCGGCGCTGGCCCGCACGCTCGCCGCCCTGGTGGACGACCCGGCGCGCCGCGCCGCGCTGGCCGGGCGCGGTCGCGCGCGAGCACTGCAGTTCGCCTGGCCGAAGGTCACGGAGCAGATCGAGGCGCTGTACCGGGAGGTGGTCGGCCGGCGCAGCGAGGTCACCGAAACGGTCTGAGCACGCGCGGTCCCGTCAGGGGATCCGGCGTCTCGTCGCTCTCGCCCGGTTCGGCGAGGGCAAGTCCCGACGGCGCGGTATGGGCCGGAGCCGAAGAAGGGTGCTGCGATGAAACCTCTCAAGATCGTCATCCTGGGCGCCGGCAGCGCCAGCTTCGCCCTCAACTCGCTCGCCACCCTGTTGCGGGAGCCCGCGCTGCGGGGCAGCACGCTCGCCCTGGTGGACGTGGACCCGGACGCTCTTCGGCTGGTGCGGCGCCTCGCCGAACGGCTCGACCTGGAATGGAACGCCCGCTTCCACATCGAGGTCCACGACGACCGCTGCGCCGTCCTCGAGGACGCCGACTTCGTCGTCTGCGCGATCGAGCGCGTGCCGCGAGAGAAGCTCTGGCGTCACGACTGGGAGGTCCCGCTGCGTCACGGTCTGCGTCAGCCGCTCGCGGAGAACGGAGGGCCCGGGGGCTTCGCCCATGCCGCGCGCAACATCCCGCCGGTCATCGACATCGCCCGGGACATGGAGCGCCTCTGCCCGGACGCGGTGCTCATCATGCTCAGCAATCCCCTGCCGCGTCTCTGTCGCGCGGTGACGAAGTACACCTCGATCCGGGTCGTCGGGCTCTGTCACCAGCTCAGCTTCGGCTACGCGCTGGCTGGCATATTGCTGTTCGACCGGACCGGCGTGCCCGTCCCTCCCGGGATCCTGCTGCCCAACATCCCGTTGTTCCCCTACGGGCGCGCATTCTGGGCGACCGTGGGTGAGTACGTGACCCGGGTCAGCGAGGCGATCGACATCCAGGCGGCCGGGCTCAATCATTTCACCTGGATGCTGGACGTCCGGGACAGGCGGACGGGCCAGGATCTCTATCCCCTGCTGCGCAGTCGATTCCTGGCCGTCCCCGGCGGGCGCGAGCGCCTCTCGCGCGACCTGCTGCGCATCACCGGATACCTGCCCGCCACCGGCGACACGCACCTGAGCGAGTACCTGCCGTACACCCACAATCCCGGGACCAGGCCCTGGGAGCGGTACCACCTGCGGCCCTACGACTGGGCGCGCGCGGAGCGTGGCCGCGGTGAGCTCCGGCACGAGCTCACGGGCACGATCGAGGGGGGCAGTTCGGCGTTGCGGCAGCTTCGCGACCTGTCCAGCGAGGGCATCTGTGAGGTCGTGCTGGGACTGAGCGGTCGTGGCGATGTCTGCCGCCCCGCGGCCAACGTGCCGAATCACGGCGCGATCCCGAACCTGCCCCCGGACACCATCGTCGAGGTCCCGGTGAGGTTCACGCGCGCGGGCGCACTACCAGCGCGCATCACCGAACTGCCTCCGATGATCTCCGAGCTGTGTCGACGCGAGGCCCAGCTCGTCGAGTACGTCGTGGATGCGGCCGTCCAGGGGAGCCGCGAGCTTGCCCTGCAGGCACTCTGCCTCGACCCGACCATGGACGACCTCGACGTGGCGCGGGCGGTGCTCGACGACTGCCTCGAGATCCACCGGGACCACCTGCCGCAGTTCCACGGCAAGTGGTCGAACGAGCGTCGCTGTGCCAGGCCCGCGTCGCTGCGTGCGGCGGGCCGCGGGTCGGACCGGGAACTATCGGCCGCGGGAACCCATGGCGCGGCGTAGCGCCCAGTCCGTCACCCGATCCGGGACCAGGCGTCGCGCGAGTGCCGTCAGAAGCGCCGGCAGCGTGACGGTGTAGCGCGTCCGCGGGTGCTTCGACCGCGCCGCCCGGAGGATGGTCCGCGCGACGCTCTCCGGCGGGAGCTCGAAGAGATACCAGCCCTTCCGCCCGTGCTCGAAGCGTCGCACGAGATCGGCGTACGGCGACGCCGGGTCCCGGGGCGTTACGGCGCGCGCCGCGTCCCTGAAGCCGGTGCGGATCGGACCCGGCTCGATCAGGATGACGTGGACTCCGAACGGGGAGAGCTCGAGGCGCAGGGCGTCGCTGATCGCCTCCAGAGCGAACTTGGAGGCCGCATAGGCCCCGCCGAACGGGGCGGCCACGCGCCCTGCGACCGAGCTGACGTTGACGATCGCGCCGCCGCGGCGCTCGCGCATCCCGGGCAGGAATGGCTGAGTGAAGGCGAGCACGCCGACCACGTTCACCTCGAACTGTCGCCGGAGTTGCGCGGGGGCCACCTCCTCCAGCGGACCCATCTGGCCATAGCCGGCGTTGTTGACCAGGAGATCCAGGCCATGGCCCGCCGTGGCCTTCAGGATGGCCGACACTGCGTCCCGCCGCGAGGCTTCGTCCGCCACGTCCATGACCAGGGGAACGACGGTCAGCCCGGTCAGCCCCCTCATGATCTCTTCCATCGGCCCCTCCTGGGGGATGAATACCACCGGGAAGAGGCTCACCGGAAGGGGGAGCGCCCGCCGGTCCGCTTTCGCTGCTGACAGCGGCCGGAGGTGGCCCTAGACTGGTGCGTGGGAGAGGCGCTCCGCCCCGCCCGCAACCAGACGCAGGAGACCGCCATGCCCTCCATCGACAGGATCCTCGACCGGCAGGTCGGAAAGTGGGAATCGGAGAAGTCCGCCCACACCCGCGAGCCCGGCTCGCGCGACCGGCCCGGAGTGCCCGTACAGCCCATCCTCACCGTCTCGCGCCAGCGCGGCAGCGATGGCACGCTACTCGCGGAGCGACTCGCCGAACGCTTCGGCTACACCTTGCTCCACCGCGACGTGATCGACCGCATCTGCGAATCCTCGGGCTACAAGCGCCGCATCATCGAGTCGCTCGACGGGCGCGCTCGCTCGCAGATGCAGCTCCTGGTCGAGTCCGTGCTGCAGGGCGCCTATGTCGATGCCAGCGACTACCTCAGGGCCCTCCTCGAGGTCATCTACTCGATCTCGCAACTGGGCGGCGTCGTGGTGGTGGGCCGCGGCTCCAACTTCATCCTCGGGCACGAGCGCGGCTTCCACATCCGGGTGGTGGCCCCGCTCGAAGTGCGGGTGAGGAACCTCGCCGAACGCGAGCGACTCACCGAGCGCGACGCCCTGCGGGAGATCGAGAAGAGCGACCGCGAACGGACCGAGTGGATCCGCAAGGCCTGCGGACGTTCGATCGACGACCCGCTTGGCTACGACCTCATCATCAACCACGTCTCGATCTCGATGGAATCGGCGACCCACCTGGTGGCCGCGGCCGCGCAGGAGAAGTTCGGGAGGCTGAGGGCGGAGCGGGGTCCCGTGCTGGAGGCCGCGAGCTAGGCGCGGGCGCGGCGCAGCGGCTCCTTCAGGCCGCCCACCTGTTTCCAGCGGCGGGGCGAATCGACGACAATCGACCCACCTGATGCCACCTCCGACCGCGCGGTGGAACCGCGTCGCTCCGCGGGACCGCCTCCACGCCCTGACCGGGAGAAGCGCATGACGCAAAGTCGCTGGCCTTCCGTGGTGGTCGCGCTCGCGCTGCTCTGCCCCGCATTCGTAGAAGCCGCCACTCCCACGACACTCGACTCGCTGGTCACCGCCGAGCGGGCCTTCGCCACCCGGTCGGTCGGGCAGGGCGTGCGTGACGCGTTCCTCGCGTTCCTCGCCGAAGACGGCGTCATCTTCAGCCCGCTGGCGACCAACGGTCGTCAGGCGTGGGAGTCGCGTGCCCCGGTCACCGCCACGCTGGTGTGGGAGCCGGTCTTCGCGGAAGTCTCCGCGGCGGGCGACCTCGGCTACACGACCGGGCCCTGGGAGTTGCGGCCGAACGACCCGCAGCGCGCCACCGGTTACGGGCACTACGTCTCGGTCTGGCAGAAGCAGGCCGACGGCGCGTGGCGCGTGGCGGTGGACATCGGCATCACGCACGCGCAGCCCGCGCGCGGACTGGGGAACGCGGACTTCACGCCGGGCCCGCTCCATGCGACACCCCGGCGCAAGGCGGGCCCGATCGACCTCGTGGCACTCGACCTAGCGTGGACCCGGGACGCGCGCGCGAAAGGCTCGGCGGCGGCCTTCGCGCGCCGGGCTGCGCCCGACGTGCGCTTCTGCCGCGACCTCGTGGCACCGGTGGTGGGGCCGCGTGCCGGGTCCGAGATGTTGCTGTCCATCCCGGGTGTGACGCTCTGGAATCCGCAGGCACAGAAGGTCGCACGCTCGGGCGACCTGGGCTGCACCTACGGGATCCTCGAGCGCCGCCGTCTGGGCGGCGTCGCGCCCGACTCGAGCGTCTACCTGCACGTCTGGCGCCGGGGCGACGACGACCGGTGGAAGGTCGCGCTCGCGCTCGAGAGCGCACTGCCGGAGAGCAAAGGCCGGTAGGCGGCCCCGCCGCGCAGCGCGCCATCGACCTTGCGCCCGACCACACCACCCGCTCAGTAGTTCCGCATCGGTCCGGACCGACCCCGACGGATGAAACCGGGAGGTACCGGTCGCTGAGCTTCCTAGTAGTCGCGCTTCACCTCGTAGCGCTGCGGGGCACGCTGGAACTCGGCGAACGTGGAATCGCTGTCGAAGAGATAGGGGCCGCCCTTCCACTCGGCACGCGGCGAGTGAGCGTTCGGCCAGAAGCGCATGCCGGTCACGGGGTCACGCAGCAGTCCGCAGTAGAGCGCCGGGTCCCGGCGGAAACGGCGCAACGTCGCCGGGCTGGCGAAGCGGTAGGGTTCTCCGTTGACGCGCGCGTGGAGCGCATCCGCGAGCGAGCCCACCCGCGTCGGGTCCACCGGGTCCCAGAGCGAGCGTTGCAGATGGAACAGGGCGAACTCGGGATCCGTCACCGGTCCCGACGGGACCGACCGCGACGCTCAGGTGAAGGCGGGCTTAAGACCCGCGAAGGGATTCGGCGCAGGCGTCGTCCCGGCGGGCGTTGCCGCGGCCGGCGCTCCGGTCGAGTCCTGCGCTGCAGCCACGGCCACCACGCAGGATGTGCCCGCGACGAGTGGCGCGCCCACGGCGAGTGACGCCAGCGCGAGCGCCGGGATGATCCGCAACGGAAGAGTGCTGGGCTTCGACACGGGGTCTCTCCAGGTTGACTCCGGTGGCCGAAGGGGCCGCCGGGCGAGCCATTGTAGACGATGCGCGGGCGCGCGAGCCGCGGTCCCTACCCGATCCGCCCCATCTCGATCGCCCGCGTGGGCAGCGAGCCTGGTGTGGGACGCGGCGCGCGCGCGAGGAACCGACCGGCACCGCGCTCGACGTCGAGCCTGCCGTCGGCCCAGCAGACGCGTCCGTTGACGATGACGTGGGTCGGTCGCCCCTTCACGGCGAAGCCCTCGTACGGGTTGCGATCGCACCTCGAGTGGTGCGTCTGCGCGCTGCGCACCGAGGTGCCGCCCGGGTCGTAGAGCACGAGGTCGGCGTCGCTGCCGACCGCGATCTCACCCTTGCGCGGGTAGAGCCCGAAGATGCGGGCCGGGTTGGTGCTACCGAGCGCCACCATGCGTTGCAGGTCGAAGTGGCCTGCGCAGACGCCGTAAGTGTAGAGCAACTGGAGCCGGTCCTCGATCCCCGGCAGGCCGCCCGGGATCCTGGTGAAGTCGTCCCGGCCCAGGCGCTTCTGTTCCATGGCGAAAGGGCAGTGGTCGGTGCCGACCGCGTCCAGCACGCCACCGGCCAACCCCTGCCAGAGCGCCTCGTGATGGCCGCAACCCGCCGGGCGGATGGGCGGGCTGCAGACGTAGGCCGCGGCTTCGAAATCCGGTTTCGCGAAGACGGTGTCGTCGAGCAACAGATACTGGGGACAGGTCTCGCCGTAGCAGCGCTCTCCCGCGGCCCGCGCGCGCGCCAGCGCCTCGACGGCCTCGCGGCAGCTCATGTGCACGATATAGACCTCCGTGCCGTGCAGCTTCGCCAGCACCAGTGCGCGATGCGTGGCCTCGCCCTCGAGGCAGCTCGGACGCGAGACCGGGTGGAACTCGGGCCCGAGATCGCCCCGGGCGCGCAGCTCCTGCTGGAGCGCGGCCACCGCGTCGCCGTTCTCGGCATGCACCAGCACCACCGCGCCCAGTCTCGCGGCCTGTTTCATGACCTGGTAGAGCTCGCCGTCGTCCATCATGAGCGTGCCCTTGTAGGCCATGAGCACCTTGAAGGAGGGGATGCCGTGCTCGACGGTCACGGCGCGCATCTCCCCGGCGGTGCGCTCGTTCCAACCCGAGATGCCCATGTGGAACGTGTAGTCGGCGACCGAGCTCTTCGCGCGCTCGCGCCAGGCGCGCAGCGCTTCGATCAGGGGCTGGCCGCGGTCCGGCACCACGAAGTCCACGATGGTGGTGGTGCCGCCGGCCACGCCGGAGGCCGTGCCGGTCTCGAAGTCGTCGGCCGAGACGGTGCCCCCGACCGGCAGCGCCAGGTGCACGTGCGGATCCACGAAGCCGGGGAAGACGAAGCGCCCCGCGGCGTCGAGCATCTGGTCTTTCGCGGAGCGCTGCTCGAGGTCCGGACCGATGGCGAGCACGCGGCCATCGTCCGCGTAGAGGTCGGCGACGTAGCGCTCGGTCGCGGTCACGATCTCACCCTGCCTGATCAACAGGCCCATGGCGCCCTCCCTCCCGGCAACCGCACCTGCGACCCGGCCCGCGCCCTTCACGAACGCAGCGTGCCAGGGCTCCTCCGCTTCGCGCAAGGGTACAGCATCCACCCGGGCCCCACCTCCATCGATGAGGTACCCCATACGCCGGCGGCGAGGCAACGTACCCCGGCCGCTTCCGGCGGAACTTGCGGGCCCACGGGCATGTTAGACTCCCGCGCGACGTCACTCTGCCGGGCCGCGCGGCGACCGCCCGGTGATCGCGAATCCGCCACTCGAGGTGGGACATGGGCGAGACCCGCGTTGATCTGCTGCATCTGCTCGAAGACCTGCGGGACGCCTATCCCGGCGCGCTCGAGGAGACGATCCTCACCGAGATCATCGCGAACTCCCTGGATTCCGGCGCCCGCGTCATCCGCCTCATGACCGACCCGGCCGCCCGGACCATCACCGTGCTCGACGACGGCGCGGGGATGCAACGCCGCGAACTGGCGCGCTACCACGACATCGCGTCCAGCACCAAGACCCGGGGCGAGGGGATCGGCTTCGCCGGGGTCGGGATCAAGCTCGGCCTGCTGATCTGCGAAGAGGTCCTGACCGAGACCCGCCGGGGCAACACGCACATCGCCACGCGCTGGCATCTGGCTTCGCGCAACAAGGCGCCGTGGAAATGGACTCCGCCGCCCGGGATGGTGCGTGAACGCGGCACGGCGGTGAGTCTGCGCGTCACCAATCCGCTCTCACCGCTGCTCGACCCGGGTTTCATCGAGGGCACGCTGAGGCGGCACTACCAGGCACTGCTCGAGCCCCTGTTCGAGCCGCTGCTCCGCGAGCACTACCCGCACGGAGCGCGCTTCGAGGTCAACGAGCGGCCGCTCGAGCCCGAGGTTCACGCGGCCAGCCTGCCCGGATCCGACGGTCTGGCCCCGCTCGAGGTCCGCCTGGCGCGCAAGCGGAAACCGTCGGCCGTGGGATATCTCGTGCGCGAGTCACTACCACTGCCTGAGGACCGGCGGGGCCTCGCCGTCAGCACGCTCGGCAAGGTCATCAAGCGCGGCTGGGACTGGATCGGTCTCTCGCCCACAACCCCCGAGCAGGTCGGTGGATTCATCGAGGTCCCGGCACTCGCCGGATGCCTCACGCTCAACAAGGCCGACTTCATCCGCACCGGGCCGCGGGGCGCCACCTACCTCGCCTATCGCAAAGCCATCCAGGAGGTGGTCGCGCAGCAACTGGCCTCGTGGGGAGACGCGCGCGGCGAAGTCGAGGAGGCCCGGCGCCGCGTCACGCGGCCGGTCGAGCGCGACCTCGAGCGCGTGCTGGTGGACCTGGCGGATGACTTCCCCCTGCTGGCGTCGCTGGTCGAGCGTCGCGAGGGCGGCCAGCGCCGGCTCCCGATCGGTCGCGGTGATCAGGATGCCCGCGGGCTCGTGGCGACGGCGTTGAGCGGGGTCCGCGAGGCAGCACAATCCGGGGAGCCGCAACCACCACCTGCGGCCGGGACGGTGGCCGAGGGATCGCCACGTTCCGAGACACCGCTCGAGACTCCGCCGGGCGGATCGGCCACCCTGCCGGGGCTGGGTGGCCCGCGGCGGCCCGCGCGCTACGGTCTCGCCATCCAGTTCGAGTCCCGGCCGGACGAACCCGAGCTGGGTCGGCTGGTCGAGTCCACCGTCTGGGTGAACGAAGCGCATCCCGCCTATCGCCGCGCCGCAGCCTCACGCTCCGAGGGCTATCACCTCGCGCTCGCGGTGGCGATGGCCCTGGCGCCCCTGGCGGTCGAGCCGGCCCAGGAACGGGCGTTCGTCAACCTCTTCCTCGAGAGCTGGGGCGGAGCGCTGGAAGAAGGCGGCAAGACCGGACGCCCTGCGCCTGGCCGGCGAAGGACGTAGAAGTCAGCGGCACGCAGCCGGGACTTCGGGCGACCTCGGGCGCGGTTCGAGTCTCCCCTGCCTGGAGATCACCCGCCACCGATCACCTCGGTCGTGTGGCTGCGCCCGGCGGCGGATCGGACTCGCCTGCCCCCGCCTTCCGCTTCAAGTCCCGGAACAGCGCGCTCATGTGCGTCCAGGCGTAGCGGGCCTCGCGGCTGCCGAGCCGCGCGAGCGGAACCCACTCTGCGCTGGCGGCGTCGTCCGCCGCACGGGGCTCGCCCGAGCGCCAGCGGCCGAGGAAGTAGGAGTTCATGGTGGGGAACCAGCCGAAGCCCCTGAGGAAATATCGGTCCCAGTAGATGCCGAGCCGTTCGACGCGCCCGAGCGTGAGACCGGTCTCCTCCCGGAGTTCGCGCCGCGCGGCGCGCTCGATGCTCTCGCCGGCCTCCATGAAGCCGCCCGGCACGTCGAGCCGCCCCCGGCGCGGCAGGTGCGCGCGGCGCAGGAGCAGCACGGCATCGCCCTTGAGCACGACGACGCCCGCGCACGTCCGCGGATAGTCGTAGATCAGGTAGCCGCAGCGCTCGCAGCCGATCTTCCGCGGGCGCTCGCCCACGGTGCGGCGCACGGGACGGCCGCAGCGCGCGCAGGGAAAGGCGGGGCCGGGCCATCCGCGTTTCGCGGGCGCCGCGGTCATCGCGCGCTCACCGTGATGACCGCCGGCAACTCCACGGGCGGCGACGGCACGTCCCGCGGGGCGCGGCCGTGCTCCCACTGGCCGAAGCTGGCGTAGCGGAAGCGGGCGACGCTCACCACCATCTCGGCCTCCAGTCCGCCGTCCATGGACATGGCCTGTGACAGCTCCAGCGGCAGGGCCTTCAGCAATTGGGCGAATTCCCAGAGCGTGTAGCCGCCCTCGCTCGTCAGGACGACGATCCTCCCGCCGCGGTCCTCACCCACCGCGGTCCGGGCCGCGACCTGATCGCTGCGCCGCACGCGCACCTTGCCGTCGCGGTCGAAGAGCATGAAGGATTGTGCGACCTCGCCCCAGTCGAGCGAGTCCGGGTTGAGCCGCTCGCGCGTCAGGTCCAGCACCCGGATGGCCGGGGCACCGGCGCGGGGGCCCGCCACCAGCGCGGCCTTGAAGGTGGGGTGGGGCCGGCGCGAGACGACCTTGCCCCCGCTCACCAGCAGGCCCATGTACGAATAGTCACCGTAGTACTGGCCGGCGTTGAAGACGGCGAGCGCACCGCTGCGCCGCTGCCATTCCAGGATGTCCAGCGGCCGCCGTTCGGGCTCACGCGAGAAGTGACGGACGCGGATGCGCACGCGGGGGGGGTCCAGACGCAGCGCGGCGACGGTGGCCGAGCCGTAGCGGCAGTAGGGCTCGCCGCGCAGCGTCGCGAACTCCACGCCGGGTCGCAGCGTGCGCCAGTGCGGGCCGGTGGCGCGCTGGGTGACGAGAAAGGTCCCGACCACGAGCGCGGCGAGCGCGCTCACCCGCGCGACGGGAAACCGCGAGCGCATCATGCGGACAGTGTGACGGCCGCTTGCAGGCCAGTCAACGGAGTGCGGCGCCACCCGAGCCCGCATGCCTACATCCCGGCCGAATGACGCCGCAGCGCCTCGCGCACCAGCATCAGGTCGCCGACGTTGTCCAGGGTCACGAGCCCGACGAGGCGCCCCTGCTCGAGCACGGGCACGACCGGGCAGTCCCGGCCGCGCATTCGTGACACCACGCCCTCGAGGGGTTCGTCGGCATCGGCACTGCACGGGTTGGGGCTCATCACCTCCCCCACGGGCACGTCCAGGCCGCGACTCCGCAGTGCCGCGACCAGACCGGCGCGGGTCAGCACGCCGCACAGCGTGACGCCTTCCAGCACCGGGAAGTCCTGCTGGCTGCCGGTCATCAGGTACTCGACCGCGCGGCGCAACGGTTCGTGCACGTCGAGGTGCCGGAAGTCGGTGAGCATCGCGGCCCGCACCGGGAGCCCGGTGAGCGAGGTGCGGGTCTGCACCAGCGCGCGCTCCTCGCCCGCGGCGAGGAAGACGAACAGCGCCACGAACGCCAGCATCCAGTTGTCGAAGTAGAACACCCCGGCGACGCCGAGCAGCAGGGCCGCGCCCTGGCCGACGGCCGAGGCGATCTTGGTCGCCCGCAGGTAGGGCAGGCGCAGCGCGAGCAGGGCCCGCAACACGCGCCCGCCGTCCATCGGGAAGGCGGGGAGCAGGTTGAACAGGAGCATCAGCACGTTGACCAGGAGCAGCGACTCGATCAGACCGTCGCCGAAATGCGCGAGGTCGGTCGGCCGACCCGTGAGCGCCATGATCAGCACCAGCAGCGCCGCGATGGCCACGTTCACCGCCGGGCCCGCGATGGCGACCAGCATCTCCTGCAGGGGCTTCTCCGGCATCCGCTCGAGGCGCGCCACGCCGCCGATGGGCAGCAGGACGATGTCCCGCGTGGCGATGCCGAAGCGCCGCGCGGTCAGCGCATGACCCAGCTCGTGCAGGACGACACAGCCGAAGACCAGCAGCAGCAGCGCCACCGCCATCACCGCGCGCCGGACGTCCCCGGTGAGCAGGCCCTGGTTGACGGCGATCCAGCCGATGAAGAGCAGGAAGGTGACGTGCAGCTCGACGCGGATGCCGAACAGCCTGCCGATGTTGACCGACCAGCGCATGAATCGCCTCCAGGACGTCGGCAGTCTCGCACAGGGCTCACGACCCCCGCCAGCCACGGGGCGTTCGCCATGAGGCGAAGCGATCGCGGCGGGCCGGGGGATGACGGTCGGGCGAGCGCGCGGGGAATCGGCCGGCCGCCGCCCACCGCTGGCGCGCTCGCAGCGGCGCGGGGGACGGCGGACGGGTGATCAGCTGTCCACCGGGCAGGGGAACGGGTGTGGCGGCGGGACGAAGGGAGCGCGCCGCGGCCGGTCAGGCCGCGCGGTCATCCTCGGCGGACCCGCTCTCGCCAGGCTCGTCGCCACCGCGGAAGTCCTCGGTGGGGACGTCCTCGCCGGCATCGAAGAAGGACGTCAGCGCCGCCAGATCGCGGTGCGCATCCGCGTAGCCGGGGTTGATCCAGAGCGCGTGCCAGAGCAGCCGCAGCGCCATCTCCAGGCTGCCCACCTCGACGCAGGCCGAGCCGGCCTGGTACCACAGCACCGGGTCGTGCGGCGAGCATGACAGCCCGCGCAGGGCGTACGAGAGCGCCTCACGCTCCTCACCCTCGCGCAGGGCGATCTCCGCCGCTTCGGCGAAGGCGCGCGCGGCCTCGGCGTTGGGCGCGGGGTCGAGTCCGGGGATGAGCAACTCGAGTTCACCCATCACCAGCTTCAGGGTGTGGGCCACGTAGGGCTCGAGGCCCACGGACTTGTGCGTGAGCACGCGGTCGGCCAGGTGGGCGAGCGCCCGCGTCACGTCGTTCAGAGTCGGTCGCGGCGAATCCGTCACGGCAGGTCTCCAGGGGACCGGAGCCGCGCCCGCCGCTCGTTGGTCGACACTGGACCCACCCTTCGATGGGCACCCAGCAGGGCGCAGGCGCGGAAAGCTCACGGTCCTGCACTCGTTATCGGCACAAACGCCACGGACTTGATGGATGGGGGGAAAAGACCGCGAAAACGCGCTCAGCGCCTCGCGAAACGGGGGTCCGCGACCCGCAGGAACTGTTCCAGCAGGTTCCCCGAGACCCGCCGCCGGTATTCGCGGTCCGAGCGGATGTCGTCGATGGGCGCGATGTCCTCGAGCAGAGCCGCGCGCGCCGCGGCCGCGACCGCGGCGGAGGGCCGGGCGCCGAGCAGGACGCGCTCGGCACGGCCCGCGCGCAGCGTGACGGGTGCGACGCTGCCGAGTGCGACCCGCGCGAGGTCCACGCGTCCGTCGCGCCCCAGGCGCAGCAGGCCGGCGAGGGCGACCTTGGAGATGCTCTGCGCGCGGCGCGTCCCCACCTGGCGGAAGAACTGCTGCGCGCGCGGCGGGTGGGCACCGCGGCGCGCCGCGCCCGCGCGGAGCGGGGGTGGCGCGTCGGGGTCCGGGAGGCTCACGGCGGTGATCAACTCGTCGGGCTCGAGCGCGAGGTCGCGGTAGCCGCGGAAGAGCGCCGTGAAGGGAACCTCGCGCGTGCCCCGCACCGAGCGCGCGTGCACCACGGCCTCGAGCGCCAGGAGCACGGGCAGCGAGTCGCCG
This sequence comes from Candidatus Eiseniibacteriota bacterium, assembly GCA_025357055.1. Classification (GTDB taxonomy): domain Bacteria; phylum Eisenbacteria; class RBG-16-71-46; order RBG-16-71-46; family RBG-16-71-46; genus JANXPZ01. The sequence continues at coordinate 31,494 of JANXPZ010000216.1, forward strand.
GCCGGTGAGGCGTTGGCGATGTTGCCGCCCAGGGTCCCGCGGTTCTGGACCTGCCAGGCGCCGATCTCCGCGGCCGCGGCCGCCAGCGCGGGGTAGCGCCGCCGCACGAGCGCGTGTTCGCGGATCTCGCTGAAGGTGGTCAACGCGCCAAGGACCAGGCGGCCAGCCTGATCGCGCACGCCCCGCAACTCGCGCAGGCTCCACAGGTCGAGGAAGCGCCGCCCGGGCACGAGCCCCGAGTTGAGCGTGACGAAGAGGTCGGTGCCGCCGGCGAGCGGCACGAGCCGTCCGGCGTCGAGTGAGGCGTGCAGCAGCTTCAGCGCGTGGGCGAGGTCGCGCGGGCGCGCGACCTCGAGCGTGGAGAGCGCCGCCCTCATCGCCCGGGCCCCGGCCTGCGGCGGGCCACGCCGGCCTTCGCCCGCGCCGGCTTCGCCTGCGCTCGCACCGTTGCGGTCGTTCGCGCCTTCGCCTTCGTCTTCACGGGCTTCGACTTCGCGCGCGCACTCTTCCCCTGCTCGCGGGCCACCGGCCTGGCCGTGCGGGCGGCCCGCCCGGGGCCGGAGGCCAGCGTCTCCCGCGCCGCGGCCCTCACGGCATTCACGATCATCTGGTAGCCGGTGCAGCGGCAGAGGTTCCCGGCCAGCGCCACGCGCACCTCGGCGTCACCGGGCACGCGGCCCTTCGCGCGCTGGAGCAGCGCGTGGGCGGTGACCAGGATGCCGGGCGTGCAGCTGCCGCACTGGGTGCCGCCCCGCTCGACGAACGCGCGCTGGAGCACGGAGAGCGCGGGGCCCTTCGCCAGGCCCTCGACGGTCACGATCTTCACGCCGGCAGCCTGCACCGCGGGCACCAGGCAGGAGTTCACCGGGACGCCGTCCATGAGCACCGTGCAGGCGCCGCACTCGCCCTCGCCGCAGCCTTCCTTCGTACCGGTCAGGCCGCAGTCCTCGCGCAGCACGTCGAGCAGGCGCTTCATGGGCGGCACGCGCACGCGCCGCCGCTTCCCGTTGACCGTGAAGTCCAGCGTCAGGACCGCGCTCATCGCCTCTCCTCCCGCCCGTCCAGTGCGCGCAGCAGCCGCTCGGGGGTGATCGGGATCTCGTCCATCCGCGCACCCGTGGCGTGCGCCACGGCCGCCACGACCGCCCCGGCCGGCACGTCCATCGGCAACTCGCCCACGCCCTTCGCGCCGAAGGGCCCGCCCGAATACGGGTTCTCGACGATCAGCACGTCGAGCGGCGGCGCGTCCACGGCGGTCGGGATGATGTAGTTCGTGAGCTGATGGTTCCAGATGCGCCCGTCCTTCCAGCGAACCTCCTCGAGCAGCGCCCAGCCCAGCCCCTGCAGGGTGCCGCCTTCGATCTGTCCGATGCACAACAGCGGGTGGATGGCCCTGCCGATGTCCTGCGCCGTGGTGACGCGGAGCACGCGCACCTCGCCGGTGTCGAGGTCGGCTTCGACCTCGACCGCGACGGCCCCGTACGAGAAGCAGGGATAGGCGTCGCCCTGGTAGGTCTCCTCGTTCCAGACGATGTGCGCCGGTTTCTGGTAGCGGCGTTCGACGCGCAGCGGCCCGCGTTCGGCGAGGAAGCGCCGCGCGACGCGCCGGAAGTCCGCATCGCCGTCGAGCGCGCGCTCGGCGAACAGCTCGAGCCGCTCGCGCATCGCCCGCGCGCACTGCTCGAGCAACCCGCCCACCACCATCGTCGTGCGCGAGGCCACCGTCGGACCGCTGTTCGGCACCCGGTCGGTGTCCGGCGTCTCGACCAGCACCAGGTCCGGCGACACCCCCAGGCGCTCGGCGACCATCTGCGTGAACACCGTGATGGCGCCCTGCCCGATCTCGACGTTGGCCGCCAGCACCCGCGGCCGCCCCTCGGGCGAAAGGTCCAAGGCGGCGAGCGAGTTGAGCCTGACCTCGCCGCCCCCGGTGAAGCCCGCCCCGTGCCAGCCGAGCGCGAGCCCGATGCCGCGGCGCAGCCGGCGCCCGCCGGGCGCGAACCGGCCCGCGCGCTCGGCGCGCTCCGCCGCGGCGTTCTCGCGCCCGTAGCGGCGGCGCTTCTCCGCCCAGCCCGCGCGCTCCGCGGTGCGGTCGAGCACCTCGACCGCGCTGACGCTCTCGTGCAGGACCTGCCCGGTCGGCGTCACATCGCCCACCACGACCGCGTTGCGCCGCCGCAGGACGAGCGGGTCGAGCCCCAGCTCCGCCGCGACACGGTCCATGTGGCTCTCCATCGCGTACACGGTCTGCGGCACGCCGAAGCCGCGGAACGCCCCGTTGGGCGGCGTGTTGGTCGCCATGGCGCGCGCGCGGATCCTCACGTTGGGACAGCGGTAGGCCCCCCCGGCGTGCAGCGCGCCGCGCGAGAGCACCACCGGCGACATGGTCACGTAGGCGCCGCCATCCATCACCGCGTCCACGTCGGTCGCCACCAGCGTGCCGTCGCGCCGGTGCCCGGTGCGGACGCGGACGACCGCGGGGTGGCGCTTGGTGGTGGCGGCGATGTCCTCGAGACGGTCGTAGACGATCTTGACCGGGCGGCCGCTCTTCCAGGCCAGCAGCGCCGCGTGCCCCGCGAGCAGGGAGGGATAGTCCTCCTTGCCGCCGAACCCGCCGCCGGTGACCGTCTGGATCACGCGGATCCTCTCCGGCGGCAGCCCGAAGGTGCGCTGCAGCGCGTGGTGCACGAAGTAGGGGCACTGCATCGAGCCGCGCACCACGATGCCGCCCTCGGCGGTGCGCTCGGCGATCATGCCGTTGTTCTCGAGGTAGAGCTGCTCCTGGTGCCCGCAGCGGTAGACCCCCTCGACCACGACGTCGGCGTCCGCGAAACCCGCCGCCAGATCGCCCCGCGCGATGTTGTATTCCTTGAGGACGTTGTCCGCGCCGCGGATCTTCACCCGCGCCGCAAGCGAGTCCTCGATCGAGAGCACCGCGTCGATCGACTCCACCTCGACGCGCACCGCGCCCAGCGCGGCCTGGGCGCGCTCGGGGTCGGCGTGCGCCACCAGCAGGATGGCCTGGTCGGCGTGCTCGATCTCGCGCACGGCCAGCAGCGGCTGGTCCTCGGTCAGGTGGGCCACGCAGTTCAAGCCCGGGATGTCCTTGTGGTCGGCGATCACCACGCCGTTCCAATCGAAGGCCGGGTCGAACTCGACGCGTCGGATGATCCCGCGCGCGACCATGGAGCGCACGGTGCGCCCGTGGAGCATCCCCGGGAACTTCAGGTCGTCCACGTAGAGGGCGCGGCCGGTGACCTTTTCCTCGCCGTCGCGTTTGGGGACGCTCACGCCCACGGCCGGCTGGGGCCGGAGCGTGGTCTTCGGGCGGGCACGTCGGGTGGGGGTGCGGGTCATCCGGGTCAGGTTACGACGCCGGGCGCCGGTGGTCCAAATGGACCGTGACAGGTCCGTCCGAGGGGAGGGCGGCAGGAACCACGCTCGCGCCACGAACGACCATCGCCGGCCCCCATGCTATCCTGCGGCATGCGCCGTTCGCTGCCGTGGGCAGAGCTCGCTCTCGCGGCCCTCCTCGCTGGTTGCGCGCCCGGGGGCGGCCGGCCCGTCCAGTCCGCTGCCGGCGCCCCGCGCTATTTCGGCAGCGTGCGCCCGCCCCGCGGCGACGTGCTGCGCTTCAACAACGGCGCCGAGCCCGAGACCATCGACCCGGCGCTGGTGTCGGGCCAGCCCGACGGGCGGCTCGCCCGGGCCCTGTTCGAGGGCCTCGCGACCTCCGACCCGCGCACGCTCGAGCCGCACCCCGGACAGGCCGCGCGCTGGGAGACCAGCGCGGATGGACTGACCTGGACCTTCCACCTGCGGCCGGGCCTGGTCTGGAGTGACGGCGTGCCGCTCACGGCGCTCGATTTCGTCTGGTCGTGGCTGCGGGTGCTGAGCCCGGCGACCGCTGCGCGCAATGCCGGCCTGCTCTACGCCATCGCGGGAGCGGAGGGATTCAACCGGGGCGCCGTCACCGATCCCTCGCACGTGGGGCTCGCCGCCCCCGACGACACCACGCTGGTCGTGCGCCTGGCGTCGCCCGTCCCCTACCTGCTCCAACTCGCGGCCTACCCGACCTGGCTGCCCGTGCCCCGGCACGCGGTCGAGCGCTGGGGAGCGCGCTGGACCCGGCCCGGGCACCTCGTCTCGAACGGCGCCTTCGTGCTCGAGCGCTGGCGCCAGAACGACCGCTTCGAGCTGGTCAGGAACCCGCGCTACCGCGGCGCGGCGCGCGTGCGGCTCGACCGGATCGTGGCCTATTCCGTGGACGACCTCAGCACCTCGTCCAACCTCTACCAGTCGGGCCGGATCGACTGGAACACCAGCGGCTACGTGCCTTCGCCCTTCGTTCCCCACCTGCGCGACAAGGCCGACTTCCGCAGTGCGCCCTTCCAGGCCGTCTACTTCTACTCGATGAACGTGACGCGCCGGCCCTTCGACGACGTCCGGGTGCGCCGCGCGCTGAACCTCGCGGTGGATCGCGAGGCCATCGCCCGCGACCTGCTCAAGGGCACGCGCGCGCCGTGGGGCCGGCTCACGCCGCAGGGCTACCCCGGCTATCCCGCGCCGCCGCCGCTCGGCCACGATCCCGCGCGGGCGCGCGAGGCCCTGGCGCAGGCGGGCTTCCCCGGCGGACGGGGCTTCCCCAGGATCTCGATCCTGTTCAGCACCAGCGAGGACCACCGCCGCATCGCCGAGGCCGTGCAGGCCATGTGGACGAAGGAGCTCGGCATCCCGGTCGAGCTGCGCAACATGGAATGGGGCTCGACCCTGCAGGCCATGACCACGCTGCAGTACGACGTCGCGCGGCGCTCGTGGATCGGGGACTACCTGGACCCGGGCACGTTCCTCGAGATCATGCGCGGCGGCGACGGCAACAACCGCACGGGCTGGAGCGACGCGCGCTACGACCGGCTGCTGCTCGCCGCCCGTGGCGAGGCCGATCCCGCGGCGCGCCTGCGCCTGCTCGGCAGGGCGGAGGCGCTGCTGCTCGCGGACGGGCCGGTCATCCCCATCTACCACTATTCGACGGTCGAGCTGGTGAAACCCTACGTGCGCGGCATCTGGTCGAACGCCCTCGACACCCACCCGCTCGAGGAGGTCTGGATCGACCACGCCTGGCGGCCGGGTACGGAACGCCGCGCCGCGGAGCTCACGGCGATGCCCGCCGCGGAGCGCAGACACGGCCCGATGTCCGAGCGCATGGTGCCTCTGCTCGGGCATCGGGCCATGCAAGCTCCGCGGCCCCCCGCACCCGCCGCGGACGCGGCCTCCCGGTGGGCGCACCGGCCATGACCCGCTACGTCGTGCGCCGGCTGCTGCTCTTCCTCCCCACGCTGTGGGTGATCGCGACGCTGACCTTCTTCCTGATGCGCCTCGCCCCCGGCGGGCCCTTCAACGCCGAGCGAGAGATCCCGCAGGCGGCGCGCGCGGCCCTGGCGCAGAGGTACGGGCTCGACCGGCCGCTCGCCGTGCAGTACCTCACGTTCATCGCGGGCGCGGCCCGGCTCGATTTCGGGCCGTCGTACAAGTTCCCGACGCGCCAGGTGCGCGAGATCATCCTCGAGGGCTTCCCGGTCTCGGCCGAACTGGGCGGCTGGGCGCTGCTGGTCGCGCTGCTCGCGGGCATCCCGCTCGGCATCATCGCCGCGCAGCGGCGGAACACCGCGGCCGACACCGCCGTCATGGCCGTCGCGCTGGCCGGGGTCTCGGTCCCCGGCTTCGTGCTCGGGCCACTGCTGGTGCTGGCCTTCTCGCTCGGTCTCCCCTGGCTGCCGCCCGCGCTCTGGGAGGGGCCACAGAGCCGCGTGTTGCCGGTGCTCACGCTGGCGGCTGCATACGTCGCCTACGTCGCGCGCCTGACGCGCGCCGGGATGCTCGAGGTGCTGCGCCAGGACTTCATCCGCACCGCGCGCGCCAAGGGGCTGCCCGAACGCGTGGTCGTGCTCAAGCACGCGCTGCGGCTGGGGCTCCTGCCGGTGCTCTCCTACCTCGGCCCCGCCGCCGCCGCGATCATCATGGGCTCGCTCGTGGTCGAGCAGGTCTTCGCCGTGCCCGGCCTGGGCCGTTACCTGGTCCAGGGCGCGTTCAACCGCGACTACACGCTGGTGATGGGCGTGGTGCTCTTCTACGCGGCCTTCCTGATGGCGCTGAACCTGCTCGTGGACCTCGCCTACGCCTGGCTCGATCCGCGCGTGGAGCTGAAGTGAGCCGGCCATGAGCTCCACGACCGTGCCCCCCGCCCTCGCCGCCGTCGCCACGGGCCCGCCGCGCAGCCTGTGGTCGGACGCGCGGCGGCGGCTCGCGCGCGATCGCGCCGCGGTGGCCTCGGCCGGGCTGCTCGCCTTCGTCGTCCTGGCCTGCTTCGCCGCGCCCTGGTGGCCGGGCCTGGCCGACCCGGCCGCACAGGACCTGCGGCTGGGCGCCGCACTCCCCACGATCACGCACCCGTTCGGCACCGACGAGCTGGGGCGCGACCTGCTCGCGCGCCTGCTCCATGGCGGGCGCATCTCGCTCCTGGTCGGGCTCGTGGGAACGCTCGTGAGCCTGCTGGTGGGCGTCAGCTGGGGCGCCGTCGCCGGCTACGCCGGCGGCAAGCTGGACGAGTTCATGATGCGCACCGTGGACGTGCTCTACGCCCTGCCCAACATCTTCCTGGTCATCCTGCTGATGGTCTTCTTCAGCCGCAGCCTGCTCATGCTCTTCGTCGCACTCGGGCTGGTGCAGTGGCTGACCATGGCGCGGATCGTGCGCGGGCAGGTGCTCACGCTCAAGCGCCAGACCTTCGTCGAGGCCGCGCGGGCGCTGGGGGCGGACGACCGGAGCATCGTCTTCCGCCACATCGTGCCCAACACGCTTGGCCCTGTGTTCGTCTACGCCACGCTCACCGTGCCGGCCGTGATCCTGCAGGAGGCCTTCCTCTCCTTCCTCGGCCTCGGCGTGCAGCCGCCGGACGCCTCCAGGGGAAGAGCGCCATCACCCGGGCGCCGTCGGCGATGAGGGTGCCCCAGGAG
>JANXPZ010000006.1 GCA_025357055.1 Candidatus Eiseniibacteriota bacterium
CAGCCAGATCGCTGCGCTGCGCTTCCAGGCCCGCGGCTATCGCGACCCGGAGTACTTCAAGTTGAAGATCCTCCAGCGCTGTGGGCTACGCCACAATCCGTGGGCTAGGATCGTGCTGTGAGGCCGGGCTCACACGGAAATCTGAGAGGAGCCAGAAGTCGTTCGCCGGACTGCGGCGCGAGGCGGGGACGGAGTGAGCGCGGCCGGACGCGACCGGCGCCGCTCCACGCCATGATCGTCGACCCGGGCGCGATCTCCGCTGTGCGCTTCGCGCACCTCATGAACAGCGTCATCGTGCCGCGGCCGATCGCGTTCGTCACCACGGTGAACGCGGGCGGACGGGTGAACGCCGCGCCCTTCTCGTGGTTCTGCGGCCTGGCCACCGGCCCGCCGCTCCTCGGGATCTCGATCAGCCCGCGCGACGGCGGACCCAAGGACACGCTGCGCAACGTCCGCGAGACGCGCGAGTTCGTGGTGAACGTGGTGACCGAGGCGATGGCCGCGCAGATCGTGAAGGCCTCGGGCGACTGGCCGGACGACGTGGACGAGCTGGCGCTCGTGGGGCTCACCGCCGTGCCCTCCGGCCTCGTCCGCCCGCCGCGGGTGGCCGAGTCGCCCGTGAACCTGGAATGCAGGCTCGACCGGGAGATCGCGCTCGGCGAGTCCTGCTTCGTCGTGGGGGAGATCCTGCGCGCCCACGTGAGGGACGAGGTGCTCACGGAGGGGCGCGTGGACGTCACGAAGCTCAAACCGCTTGCCCGGCTGGGAGGGGAGCGGTACACGGGGCTGGGCCAGGTGCTGGGCCTGCCGCGTCCGAAGGTGGAACGCCCCCCGGGTTCCGGTTAGACTCCGCCGTCGCGTCACCCGACCTGTCCACGATCCGGAGGTCCACCATGCCGCATCGCCGCATCGTCGCCGCGCTCTTCGCCATCGCCCTGCTGACCCCTGCCGCCGCCGGCGCCATCGGCATCGAGAAGGGCGTGAAGGTGGGCGTGAACCTGGCCAACTTCCGCGGCGAGTTCGCCGACATCGCCGACACGAAGCTGAAGACCGGCTTCGTCGGCGGGGCGTTCGTGGCCTTCGGCTTCGCCCCCGACCTGGCGATCCAGGTCGAGGGGCTCTTCAGCGTGAAGGGGGCGAAGACCGTCTCCCAGCGGACCGACACAGAGGGCAACGTGGTCGGCACGTTCGACACCTTCGAGAACCTCAGCTACTTCGAGGTGCCGGTGCTGCTGCGCGGCACCCTGCTGCGGCACTCCCCGGTCCAGCCCATGTACTTCCTCGGGCCGAGCATCGGCTTCAGCCTCGGGGGCGAGCGTCAGCTGGACCAGTCGGGCACGGCGTCGGTGGACCTCACGAACCTGAAGGCCGTCGATCTCGGCCTCGCGCTGGGGGCGGGCGTCGGCTTCAAGCTCGGCGGGCAGAGGCTCCTCACGGAGTTCCGCTACACGGCGGGCCTCGGTGACATCTATGACCTCAGGGACAACCTCGAATCCATCAACGACGTGTTCTCGTTCACGGCGGGCGTCGCCTTCTGAGCGATGCGAATGGGCCCGCCTCCCGGGTGGGGGCGGGCCCGTTCGCGCGCATGCGGCAGGTCAGGGCGCGGCGGGGATCAGGCCCAGGACCTCACCCGGCTCGGGGAACCGCCCGGTCTCGTGCTTCGAGAAGAGCGTCTTCCCGTCGAGAACGACGTCGAAGATACCGCCGGAGCCCTTCACCAGCTCCGCCTCGATGCCCCTCGTGCTGCGAATCTCGGCCGCCAGACCGGCAGCCCTGGGCAGGTACCCTCACTGACCGCAGTAGGTGATCGTCAGCCTGCTCATGTCGCCCCTCCGGGTGCGTGGATGACTCCCGGAGGCACTATAGGCGCGCGCCGCCCCCCCTGCCAACGTCCGCGCCGCTTCCGTGCTTCCGCGCGACGGGCTAAGATGCGGCCCTTGCACCGACCGTCCCGGGGCCACCGGCTCCCGCGGCCCGACCACGGAGATCCACGCATGGCCGACTCCGCCACGAACCTCCAGGAGCGCCTGCAGCAGGCGCTTGGCGAGGGGCTGCGGACGGCCGAGCCGCTGCGGCTCCACACCACCTTCCGCATCGGCGGCCCTGCCGACTTCTTCTACGTCGCCCGCCGTCCCGAGCGCCTGGTGGCGGCGCTGCGGGCCGGCCATGAACTGGCCCTGCCGGTCTTCCTGCTCGGCGGCGGCAGCAACCTGCTGGTCTCGGACGACGGCTTTCGCGGGCTGGTGGTGCGCAACGCCTGCGAGCAGGTCGAGTTCGATGGCACGGTGGCGCACGTCGGCTGCGGCGCGGACTTCCTCGGCTTCATCGAGCGCTGCCGCGACCGCTCGCTGGCGGGGCTCGAGTTCGCGGCAGGCATCCCGGGCACGATCGGCGGCGCGCTCTACGGGAATGCCGGCTGCTACGGGCGGGACATCGGCTCCCACGTCATCGACTGCACGCACGCCACGCCCGACGGCGCCACCATCGAGACGCGCCCGGCGGCCTGGTACGAGTTCGGCTACCGGGACTCGCGTCTCAAGCGCGACCCGCGCGTGCTGCTCTCGTGCCGGCTGCAGCTGGCGCCCGGCGACCGCGACGCCATCCAGCGCGAGATGGAGGAGAAGCTCGAGATCCGCCGGGTGAAGCACCCGGCGTGGCGCACCGAGCCCACGGCGGGCTCGTACTTCAAGAACCTGCCGCCCGACTGGCAGATGCCGGGGGCGAAGCACTCGCCCGGTACGCGCCGCGTGGCCGCGGGCCAGTTGCTCGAGGAGTGCGGCTGCCGCGGCCTGCGGGTGGGGGACGCCGTGGTCTTCGCGAGGCACGCGAACATCGTCGTGAACGCGGGCCAGGCGAGCGCGGCGGACGTTCTGGCTCTGGCGGAGGAGATGAAGTCGCGGGTGCGCGAGCGTTTCGGCGTCGCGCTCGAGGAGGAGGTCATGTTCCTCGGGGCGCGGCCCGTGCTACCGACATCCCGCTAGGCTGGCTGAGAACGCCGAGGGCAAGGCGTCGCGGTCGAGCGACGAGCGCAATCGTGGCCTTCAGGCCACGATGGAGCGAGGAACCGGCCGCGCAACGCAGTCCATCGGCGTTCTCAGCCAGCCTAGCCGCCGATCCGGCTCATCCCGCGCGCGGGCTGCTGGAACGCCGGCTGGTTGATGAGATGCCCCGGTTCCTTGCGCCAGGCCGCCGCCTTCAGCAGCCCGCCGATCTCCTCGTCGCTGGCGCCGCGGCGCAGGGCCCCGCGCAGGTCGTGCTCCTCGTGCGCGAAGAGGCAGGTGCGGACCTGCCCGTCGGCCGTGAGCCGGATGCGGTCGCAGCGCTCGCAGAAGGGGCGCGTCACCGAGGCGATGACGCCCACCGTGCCGCCGCCGTCACGGTAGCGATGGAGTTCGGCAGGGGCGCTCGGGTCCGTGCCCGGCACCCGATCGAGCGGGAACTCCCGCTGCAGCGCCGCCAGGATCTCCGCCGCCGGGACCAGCCGCTCGGTGGACCACGAGCGCTGCGAATCGAGCGGCATCCACTCGACGAAGCGCAGCTCGTAGCCCTGTTCGCGGGCCCAGCGCGCGAGCGGCACGGCCTCGTCCTCGTTGAACCCGCGCATCAGGACCGCATTGACCTTGATGGGGGAGAAGCCCGCGCGCTTCGCAGCCTCGAGGCCCGCGAGGATCTCGTGGAGGCGGTCGCGCCGGGCGATCTGGCGGAAGCGCGCCCGGTCGAGCGTGTCGAGACTCACGTTGATGCGCGTGAGCCCGGCCTGCCGCAGGACGCCGGCCATCGCCGCGAGCTTGAGCCCGTTGGTCGTCAGCGAAAGATCGAGCGCCGGGTCGAGGTCCCGCAGCGCGCGCACCAGCACCTCCAGGCCGGCGCGCACCGTCGGCTCGCCGCCCGTGAGCCGGATGCCCGTCACCCCGAGCCCGAGCGCGATCCGGGCCACGCGGACGATCTCCTCGTAGGTGAGCACGTCCGCCCGCGGCAGCCAGGCGACGCCGTCGACGGGCATGCAGTAGACGCAGCGCAGGTTGCAGCGGTCCGTGACCGAGATGCGAAGATCGCGGAGGACGCGGCCCTGCGTGTCGATGAGGGTGCCGACGGTGGTCATGGGATGGGCTCCTGGGCCGGAGAGCATAAGCGGCCCGCCCCGGCCGCCTCAAGCGGGAGCCGCGCCACAGCGAGCCCGGCCGGCCGTGGCCCGCCGGACGCCGCCTGTATCTTGCTTGACCGATCCTCGACATCCGGTCCGGAAGGCTGGCGGTCCATGAATCGCCCGGGCTAGACTGTCCGCCGACCGGCTGTGCGTTCCGCACCGCCGGGGAGGGATCCACCGCATGAGACGCATGCTCCTCTTCGCTTCGCTTGTGCTCGCCGTCGTCGCGGCGCCCGCCCGCTCCCAGCCCCAGGTGGAGGACACCACCTTCGTCCCGAAGGTCGCGAGGCCCGCCTTCACCGGCCGGCAGCCGGTCGTGATGATCGACGAGGCCCACCGGAACCAGTTCACCATGAAGGGATCCTATCGGGCGTTCGCGAGCCTGCTCTCGCAGGATGGCCTGCGCGTGATCCCCGGAGTCGAGGCGTTCTCGCCCCGGCTGCTCCAGACCTGCCAGGTCCTGGTCGTGGCCGATGCGATCGGTTCGCCGGAGCCGAGGGCCGCGTCCGCGCGCATGTCCGCCTTCCGGATCCCGGAGTGCGATGCGGTTCGCGACTGGGTGAAGGGGGGTGGCTCACTGCTCCTCATCGCGGACCACGCTCCCTCGGCTTCGGCGATGGACAGCCTCGCCGTCCGCTTCGGCGTGGACTTCGGCAAGGGCAAGACGCTGGACATACGCCGCGTGGATCCCGAGACCGGGAACATGGGCTGCATCCTCTTCACGCGCGCCCTGGGCCTGCTGGGCGACCACCCGATCACGCGCGGGCGGGACAAGAGCGAGCGCATCAACCGGGTGGTGACCTTCACCGGCCAGTCGCTGATGGGTCCGCGCGGGAGCACGGGCCTGCTGGTGCTCAGCCCCTCGGCCTGGGATCTGCCCTCCACTCCGGACGCGCGTCGCGTCGCCACCCCCGAGGCCCGCCGCAGGGCGGACACCACGACGGTGCTGACGACGGCCGGGGCCGTGACGGCGGTCGGCCGCTTCCAGGGTCTGGCGTTCGGTTTCGGCAAGGGGCGCGTGGTGGTGCTGGGCGAGGCCTCGATGTTCGGCTCCCAGTTCGTATTCGGAGCGGAAGCCCGGCAAAGGCGAATGGATCGCCTGAGGATCGGCCTCAACCGGCCGGAGCTGGACGACAACCAGCAGTTCGCCCTCAACGTCGTGCGCTGGCTGGCAAGGGCGCTGAACTGAGAGCCGGGCCGGGACGATCCGTGACCCGCGCCGCGAAGGCGTTCGGACCGCGGACCGGCTTGAGGCGGACACGGTACCGTTCGGCTATCATCCAGCGGTGGCCCGGTGCGCCGTGGCGGCGCGCCGACGAATGTTCGATGGGAGATGAACGATGCCTCTCTGCGTGTACCTCTGCCATACGCCCGGTTGCCAGGTGAAGGTGGAGCGCTGGATGCCCACCGCTGGCGAAGGCGCCGATGCGAAGATCCCCTGCCCGCGCTGCGGCAACCTGCTCACCAGTGCGTGGACGGGCACACAGACCAGGACGCCGAATCTCAAGGACGCGTCCACCGCGGTCTTCCAGCCGAAGCACTGAGATTCCGGGGGTCGAAGGTGGCGGTGGGCGAGCGCATGGTGCCTCTGCCCGCCCACCGCCACCTCCGACCTGCGCGCCGGACCGCGCACCACGCCCGCCGCCCGCGCCGACCGGAGCCTGCCCATGCCGGATGATGCTTCGCGCGTCGCTTCGGATCCTGCACTGCGCCGCGCGCTCCTGCGCTGGTACGACGGACACCGCAGAGCGCTGCCGTGGCGCGGCCAGCGCGATCCCTACCGGGTCTGGCTCTCCGAGGTGATGCTCCAGCAGACCCGGGTCGCCACGGCGACGCCGTACTACCACGCCTTCCTGGAGCGCTTTCCCACGCTCGAATCGCTGGCCCGGGCCCGCGAGGCGGACGTGCTCACCGCGTGGGCGGGGCTCGGCTACTACCGCCGCGCCCGCCAGCTGCGCGAGGCCGCGCGCCTCGTGGTGCGCGAGCACGGGGGACGGGTCCCGGACGAGCCCGCGGCCTTCGCCCTGCTGCCCGGCGTCGGCCGCTACACCGCCGGAGCGGTGCTCTCCATCGCCTTCGATCGCCCGTTGCCCGTGCTGGACGGGAACGTGGCGCGCGTCCTGTCGCGATTGCGCGCGCTGCGGGCCACGCTGCGCGAGCCTCGAGGCGCGCGGGCGCTCTGGGCGCTGGCCGCCACGCTGGTCCCGGCGCGCCGGCCCGGCGACTGGAACCAGGCGCTGATGGAGCTGGGCGCCACCGTCTGCACCCCGCGCGCTCCGCGCTGCGGCGGGTGCCCGGCGTCGCGCTGGTGCAGTGCGTTCGCGCTCGGGCGCGTGGCGGCGTTCCCGCCGGTGACGGCGCGCCGGGCGGTGGAGAAGGTGCGGCAGGCGGTCGTGCTCATCGAACGGCGGGGGCGGATGCTGGTCGTGCGCCGCGAGGGCCCGCTGCTCGCCGGCCTCTGGGAGCCGCCCGGCGTCGAGCTGGCGCCGCGCCGGTCCGCTCGCCGGGCCCTGGACACGCTGCTCGCCGGGCTCGGTCTGCGCGCACGGATCGCGCCGGCGGGGACGAGCATCCGCTACGCCATCACCCACCGCGACATCACCGCCGAAGTGTGGCACGGGGTGCTGGCCGCGCCCCCGCCGCGCCCGGCCCGCCTGCGCTGGGTGGACCCGCGCGACCCGGCCGTCGCCCTCACCGCGCTCGCGAAGAAGGTGGCGGCGCTGCGCGCCGGAGCGTAGGCCGTTCACGCGACGCGGGTGGGCCCCGCAGGATCGCCACGACCCCGGTTGCATGACATGAAGCCGGGCGGGAGGCCGCCCGGCTTCAGTGCGTCATCGTGGTCCTGGCCTATGCCCCGGTCGCCGACTCGGGCGTCTCCTCCGGCTTCCCGGCCGCCGGTCTGCCGCGCTGCGCCACGATCGCCGCGTACTCCGTGGGGGACTTGGTGTAGCGCAGGGCGAACCCTCCGAACCAGGTGCTGAAGTCGTCCAGGTAGGCGTAGGCGACCGGCACGACGATCAGCGTGAGCAGGGTGGAGGTGATGAGCCCGCCGATGATGGCGTAGGCCATGGGGGCGCGGAACTCCGATCCGGCGCCCAGCGCGAGCGCGGTCGGGAGCATGCCGAAGATCATGGCCAGCGTGGTCATCACGATGGGCCTCAGCCGCAACTGTCCCGCGTCCACCAGCGCCTGCTCGCGGTCGGTGCCGCGGGCCCGCGCCTGGTTGGCGAAGTCCACCAGCAGGATCGCGTTCTTGGTCACCAGCCCCATCAGCATGATGACGCCGATCATGCTCATGATGTTGAAGGTGCTGCGCATGATCGCGAGGGCCAGCGTGACGCCGAACAGCGAGAGCGGCAGCGAGAACATGATCGCGAGCGGCTGGGTGAACGAACCGAACTGCGCCGCCAGGATCAGGTAGACGAACAGCACGGCGATCAGCAGCGACTCGAGGATGTATCCGACGGTCTCGACGAAGTCCGCCTGCTCGCCGCCGAAGTTGAAGCGGTAGCCCGGCGGCAGCTGGAGGGCCTTGATGCGGGCCGTGACCGCGTTCGACACGTCGGTCAACGGCCGTCCCTCGTAGTTGCCCTCGATGGTGGCGACGCGCTCGAGGTTCCGGTGGTCGATCTGGCTGGGCGCGCCGCCGCGCTGGAGGGTGGCGACCTGGCCCAGCGGCACCATGACCGGCCGGCCCGTGCCTGGTTCCACACGGGCGGTGGCGATGGGCACGCGCACCAGGTCGGCGAGCGAAGTGCGGAACTCCGGGGCGAGTCGCACGACCACGTCGTGGGCGAGCCCGGTCTCGTCCTCCCAGTCGCCCGCCTTCTGTCCGGCGAGCACCGGGCGCAGGGACGTGCCGATCTGCCCGACCGAGAGCCCGAGGTCGGCGGCCAGGCCCCGATCCACGTTCACCACCCACTCGGGCTTCTTCTCGTCGAGCGTGGACTTGAGCTCGACCAGCCCTGGCACGTCGCGCACCGCCGTCATGACCTCGCCGGACAGCCGCTCGAGCTCGGCGAGGTTCGGACCCTGCAGGTTGAGCAGGATCGGGGCCTGACCGCCCGAGCCGAACATGCCGAGGAGCAGGATGCGCGCCGTCACCCCCTTGAAGCGCGGCAGCTCCCGGCGGATCAGCCCCTCGATGTCACGCTGGCTGCGGTGGCGTTCACGCTTGGGCGTGAGCTTGACGAAGACGAGCCCGCGATTCACCGCGTTGCTGTAGGCCGGACCGCCGATCGTGGTGTAGCAGTACGCCACTTCGGGCAGGGTCTTGAGGTAGCGCACGATGTCGCGCGCCTTGGCCTCGGTGTAGGAGAGCGACGAGCCCACGGGCGTGTCGATGCCCACGCCGGTCTCCTCATCGTCGGAGGTGGGCATGAACTGCCCGCCCACCAGGCCCACCATCGGGATCGCGAGGGCGATCGCAAGCGATGCGGCCGCGATGCCGGTCGTGAGCAGCCGGTGCGCGAGCGCCCAGCGGATGATCCCGCGGTAGCGCTGGGTCACCTTCTCGAACCAGCGGTTGAACTTCTGCAACGTCCGGCCCACCGGACCGTGCTGGTCGTGCCCCTCGGCCTGCGGGTCGTACCAGCGGGACGAGAGCATCGGGTCGAGCGTGAACGAGACGAACAGCGAGACCAGCACCGCGCAGGTGACGGTGATGCCGAACGCGTAGAACATGCGACCGACGATGCCGCCCATGAACGCCACGGGCACGAACACCGCGACGATCGAGAGCGAGGTGGACGCCACCGCGAAGCCGATCTCCGAGGTGCCCTTGCGCGCGGCGGTGAAATGGTCCTCGCCGCGCTCGAGGTGCCGCACGATGTTCTCCCGCACCACGATGGCATCGTCGATCAGGATCCCGATGACCAGCGAGAGGGCCATCAGCGTCATCATGTTGAGCGTGAAGCCGAAGGCGTAGATGGCGAGGAACGCCGCGATCACGGACACCGGCAGCGTCAGGCCGGTGATGACGGTCGAGCGCCAGGAGTTGAGGAACAGGAACACGACCAGGACCGTGAGGATGGCGCCCTCGACCAGGGTCTTGCGCACGTCCTCGACCGAGTGACGGATCCAGACCGAGTTGTCCCGGATGACCGCGAGCTTCACGCCGGCGGGCAGGGTCCGGTTGAGGTCGGCGACGGCCGCGTTGACCTGGTCGGCGATCTGCACCGTGTTGCCGCCCGAGACCTTGCGGATGTCGATGGCCACCGTGCGCTTGCCGTCCACGAGCGCGACATCGCGCTCTTCCTGCTGTGCGTCCTCGACGCGGGCCAGGTCGTCGAGATGGACGGGGGTGCCGCCCAGGGTGGTCACGACGATCTGGCCGAAGTCGCGCGGCTCCCGGATGCGGCCCTTGATGCGCACCAGGTCCTCGCGTGCGCCCTTCTCGACGCGGCCCGCGGGAATGTCGGCGTTCTCGCGCTGGATCGCGGCGATCACCATGTCCGGGGAGACGCCCAACGCGTTCATCCGGTCCGGGATCAGCAGTGCATGGACCTCCCGGCGCACCCCTCCCACCACATCCACGCCGCCGACGCCGGAGATGTTCTCCAGGCGGCGGCTGATGTTCTCCTCGGCGAGCCGGGTGAGGTCGCGCAGGGGCCAGCCCTCGCCCTGGAGCGAGAAGCTCATGATCGGCATGGAGGTCGCGCTGTAACGCGAGATGACCGGTGGATCGATCTCCTTGGGCAGGTCGAGCCGGATGCCGTCCACCTTGGCGCGTACGTCGGCCAGGGCGTCCTGGACCTTCGCGTTCAGGCGGAACTGGATGAAGATGAGCGAATAGCCCTCGGCCGATGTCGAGGTGATCTCCTTGACGCCCTCGACCGAGTTGACGGCCTCCTCGATCTTCTTCGTGACCTCGCGCTCGACCGCTTCGGGCGAGGCCCCGGGATAGTTGGTCTGGATGCCGACGAAGGGGAACTCGACGTTCGGGAACAGGTCGATGCCGAGCCGGCGGAACGAGAACAATCCCAGCACCACGAGGGCCAGGATCATCATGGTGGAGAGGACCGGCCGCTTGATGGAGAGGTCGCTCAGGAACATGGCTACCTTCCCTTGCCGGCGGGGCTCTTCGCCGCGGCGGGCGCGGGCGCGGTGTTGTCCGCCACCTGGACCTGCTGTCCCTGGTTGAGCGTCTCGATGGGTCCGGTGATGATCGTCTCGCCATCCTTCACGCCGCTCACGACCTCGATGAGGTCGCGCACCTCGTCCCGCAGGCCGCCGGTGACGGGGCGCCGCTCGGCGCGTCCGCTCACGATGAACCAGGCGTAGGCCGCGCCGTCCAAGCCGGTGCGGATGCCCGCGGTGGGCACGGCCAGCACTCTCGAGACGTGGCCGAGCTGCACGCGGCCGCTGGCGAAGAGGTCGCCGACCAGCCGGCCGTCGCGGTTCGGCACGCTCACGTAGACGCGCACCTGGCGCGTCGCCGGGTCGGCGGTCGCGTTCACCCGCGCCACCCGCCCGCGGATGGTGACGCCCTCGATCCCGCTCACCGTGAGCACGACCGGCGCGCCCACCCTGACCGAGCCCACCGCCTCGCCCGGCACGTTGGCCTCGAGCTCAAGCTCGGAGGTGTTCACGACCCGGAACATCACCCCGCCGTCGCCCAGGCGGTCACCTCCCTGCACCAGGCGCTTCGCGATGACGCCGTCGAACGGCGAGCGCACGGTCGCCTCCTTGAAGCGCTTGTCGGCATAGGCGGCGCCGGCCTCGGCCGCCCGGAGCTGGGCCTCGGCGCTCTCCACGTCGCGCAGCGAGACGGCGCCCTCCTTGAACAGGTTCTTCATGCGCTCGTACTCGGCGGCCGAGCTGCGCCGCTGGGCCTCCGCGCTGGCCGCCGCCGGCGCCATGGACTCGGTGCGCAGGCGCGCGAGCGGCTGTCCCTTCCGGACCGCCTCTCCTTCCTTCACGAGCACGGCGTCGATCAGCTCGGGGTACGGAGCGGTGATGGTCACGTCCTTCACGGGCTTGAGCGTGCCGGTGACGGGTAGACCCGTGGCGAGGTCCACGCGGGCCACCTTCGCGACGTCCTGCGGTCCGAGCAGCGCCACCGCCGGTCCGTTGTTCGTTCGGTCCTGCTTCGCGGCGCAGCCCGCCACGAGGACGAGCAGCGCACCGGCCGCCAGCAGGCGCTTCATCAGGCGCGTATCCATCAGTGAGTTCCCTCAGGGTTGGAGGAAGGGGTGACGTCTTCGAGAGCCCTGCGCTCGATCGGGATCGTGTGGCCCACGGCGCGCTCCAGCGCGGCGATGGCCACCAGGTAGTCGCGCAGGGCCTGGACCTCGTTGACCTCGGCGGCCTGCAGCTGGAGCCGCGCGTCCGAGATCTCGACCTGCGTGGACAGCCCGTTGGTGAAGCGCACACCCGCCAGCTCCCAGGCGCGCTGCGCCTGCCGCACGGTCTCGCGCCGGGCCGTCAGCGTCGAAAGCGCGCGCTCGAGTTCGGCCTTCGCCTGGACCGCCTCGATCGCCGCGCCCTCGCGCAGACGGTCGCGGCCGGCCTGCGCCATCTCGTACTGGGCCCGCGCCTGCGCCACCTGGCCCTCGGTGCGCAGGCCGGTGAAGATGGGCACCTCGAGCCGGACCGAGGCGTCCCAGTTGCGGCGGAACTCGTTGCGCCTCGGCCAGAGTTCCAGGGGGAACGCCTGCTGGGACATCGTGGAGGAGACGTAGAGGTCGGGCCAGCGCTGCCCGCGGTAGACCTTCACCGCCTGGCGGCGCGCCTCGACCTCGAAGTCGGCGGCGGCGAGCGCCGGACGCCGCTCGACGTCCGTCGAGAGGTCGGTCACCACCGGCACCGTGCCGTCCGCCCGGGCGAGCGGCGTGAGGAGTTCGACCGGCTGCGCGAGCGGCACGTTGACCAGGCGCTTGAGCGCGAGCCGGGCGATGTCGAGGCCGTTCCTCGCGGCCACGACGGGCGGTTCCTGGTTGGCGGCGTCCACCTCGGCCCTCAGCGCCTCGTACTCGGAACGGCTCCCCTCGCGGCGTCCGGCACGCACCTGGCCGAGATGCGCGCGGGCCTGCGTGAGCGCGCTCTCGGCGATCTCGACGAGCCGGCCGGCGTAGACCGCATCGTAGTAGGCCTGCCTGACCTGGTAGGTCAGGTCCGAGGCGGTCTCCTGCTCGGAGGCGTGAGCCGAACGATTCGCCGCCTTCGCGGTCTTCAGCGCGGCGCCCACCTTGCCTCCCGACCAGAGCAGCTGCTGCGCAGTCAGGTCCGCGCTCCAGGTGTGGACCGCGGCGAAGGAGCTGTTCTTGAGGATCTGCCCGAAGAAGCCGGTGTCGGCGACCGCGTCCTGGAAGATGCTCTGGAGCTTCCGGTTGTAGGTGACCATGCCGCTGACCTGCGGCAGGGCGCGCGAGACCTGCTCGAGCACCTGACCCTGGGTCTGCTTCACCAGAGCCCGCGCGTTGCGCATCTCCTCGCTGCGGGCGAGCGAGCGCTCGATGGCGGCGTCGAGCGAGAGCCTCAACGTGTCGGTGGCGGCCGGCGTGGGCTGGGTTTCCCGGCGGGCGAGCGCCGGGGCCGGCAGCGACAGGGCGGCGGCGAGGAGGACCGTGGCGCAAAGCGGGAGACGGTTCATGACGCAATGCCCTCCATCACCAGGTTCAACCGCGCGCGCAGCTCGTTGAGCAGGGGGAAGGTGTCGGGCGCGCAGCAGATCCACTTGTAGAGCGTGGCGAAGTACACGGCCTGCAGCAGCTCCTCGACCCTCGCCGGGTCCATGTCGCCCCGCAGCCCCCCGCCCTCCTGGCCCTGGACGATGAGCCGGACGATCTGGTCGTGCCAGCGCACCATGACCTCGTTCGCGGGCGAGAACGTGCGCGCCAGCAGCTCGACGAGCACGTAGCGCGAGAGCTCGCGGTCCTCCTCGTAGGCGACCGCTGCCATGACGTACAGGTCGAGCAGCTTCTCTCGCGCGGGCCGCGCCTCGGCCAGCAGCGCGCCGGCGTTCTCCTCGAGCGCGAGCAGGCGCTCCTCGGAGAGGTAGGCGAGGACCGCGTCCTTGCGGTGGAAGTAGTTGAAGAAGGTGCCCTTCGCGACGTCCGCCTTCTCGGTGATGTCGTCCACCGTGGTCTGCTCGAAGCCCTTCTCGCGGAAGAGATCGACCGCCGCATGGAAGATCCGGTGGCGGGTCTCCTCCTTCTTGCGCTCCCGTCGGGAGAGAAGGATGTCAGTCATGAGTGTCCTTTTGTGCTGGGTACAATAATGACTACGACCAAATAATGACCGCGATACAATAATGTCTCTTGGACAAACTTGCAACAAGAAACCAACTCTTCCGGTAAGATCGTGTCTCCAGGTCCGTGCCTCGCCGGGTGCTCAAGAGTCTATCTATCGCCCAACTGTCTGCGTTATATCGCGTTGCAGCATGGCTCGTAGCCTTGAACGAGACCCGGACAGCAGGGCGCGGCTGGCAGCTTCTCATTCGTGTTCTTGAGCACCGGACCCGCCCGGGCTAGACTCTGTGTCGCAGCGCGACATGGGCCGCGGATCGATCGCGGCCGGGAAGGTCGGAGGTATCGATGCCCCTCGAATACCGAATCGACCGGGAACGACGAGTCGTCTTCGCCACGGCGACCAGGATCCTGTCGGTTGAGGACGTCTTCGCCTATCAGCGCGAGGTCTGGTCCCGCAGCGACCTGGCCGGCTTCGATGAGGTCGTTGACCTGAGCCCGGCCGAGGAACTCGTCCTGGCATCGAGCGACCGCGTGAGGGCGCTGGCCGAGCTGGCCGCGGCCATGGAGGTGCCGGGAGCATCGTCGAGGCTGGCCATCGTCGCCCCGCAGGACCTGGCCTACGGGTTCGCGCGCATGTTCGAGACCTACCGCACGATGGACCAGGGCGGCGCCAAGGTGATGTCGGTGTTCCGCTCGATGCAGGCCGCGCTGGACTGGCTCGGCGCCGAAGCCCCGGGCGGGCCGTCCGGCGAAGGTCCCCGGGAGGAATGAGGCGTCCGATGATCGAACGGTCGCGCTGGCTGGAGCGGGACTTCGCCTTCGGACTTCCGCTCTCCAGGTTCCCGGACGTGCTGGAGCGGCTGCGGGGCACTCCCGCCCGTCTCGAGGAGCGCCTGGCTGGTTCTCCGCCCGCGCGGCTCTCCGTGCGCGCCGGCGAGTCCTGGTCCATCCAGGAGAACGTCGGCCACCTGCTGCTCGTGGAGGAGTTGTGGGATGGGCGCCTGGACGACTTCCTCGCGGGAGCGGAGGAACTGCGTCCGGCGGGCTACGATGTCGGCCGCGTGGACGCGGCGCGGTTCAACGACCGGCCGGTCGACGAGCTCCTGGCCCCGTTCCGGGTGGCTCGTCTGCGTCACGTGGGCCGGCTGGAGGCCCTGGGTTCCTCCGACGCCGGGCGGACGGCGCTCCATCCGCGCCTGAAACGCACCGTCAACGTGCTGGACATGATGGTCTTCGCCGCCGAGCACGACGACCACCACCTGGCCCGGATCGCGCAGCTCCTCGCGCAGCCGTGAGCGGACCGCGCGCCGCGCCGGCCGGTCTCAGAACCCCACGCTCACCTGGGTGAGCCAGCCGCGCGTCGCCGCCGGCACGAACATCGGCGCGAGGTTCCCCTCCGCGTCGTAGTCCATGTAGCCGCCGGCGGCGTAACGCCCGTCGAGCAGGTTCGAGACCCGGAACGTGAGCACGAGGCGCGACGCCTCGCCCACCGCGAGGCTCCAGCCGGCGGTGGCGTTCAGCACGGTGCGCGGATCGATGCTGGCGCGCCGGTCCTGGTTGTTGTCGAGGTAGATGCGGCCGGCGTGCTGCGCCTCGAGACCGGCCGTGACGTCGCGCCAGCCCACGTGTGCCGCGAGGTTGCCGAGCACCGCGGGGAAGAGGCCGAGCGTCTTGCCGTCGTAGGAGACGACATCGCCGGGATCCGGGCCCCAGGCTTCGCGGTACTCGACGAAATGGTTGTCGCTGAGCGTGGCGTTCGCATCCACCTCGAGCCGCAGCCCGCGGGGCAGCGCCTGCTGCGCGCGGGCCGCCAGCTCCACGCCCTGGTGCACCGAGCGCGCGGCGTTGCCGAGGATGGGGTAGCCCAGGTCGGTGTTGAACTGGCCCGCGTAGACCAGTTCGTCGCGGAGATCCATGCGGAAGAGGTTCGCCGTGGCGGCGGCGCGCGCCCCGCGCCACGCGAACCCCGCCTCCCAGTCGCTCACGTGCTCGGGCCTGATGAGCGGGTCCTCGTAGCGGCTGGTGGCCGCATCGCGGATGCGGTAGAGCGGGACGCTGCCCGCGCCTTCGGCATCGTAGAGGTCGCGGAAGGCCGGCTCGCGTCCGGAGACGGCGAACGAGGCGAAGAGCGTCGTCGAGCCGCCGGGCATGAAGGTCACGCCCAGGCGCGGCAGCACGAAATCGTAGTCCTGGTCGAAGCGGACGCCGTCGAAACGATCCTCGCGCATCCGGTAGGACTGGTGCCGCCAGGCCAGGTCGGCGGTCAGGAGCAGGCGCGGAGCGGCCTGCCATTCCTCCCGCACGAACAACGAGGCGGAGAGCGTGCGCGGGTGGTAGTCGTAATACGTGTGTCCCGGCGCGGTGCCCGGGGGCAGCCCGTCGCCCGTCACGACCTCGCCCCAGTGCCTGCCGTCATGGGCGCGCAGCTCGCCGCCCACCGTGAGCACGCCGTGCGCGTGCTCGACGCGCATGCGCGGGATCCAGCCGAAGTGACGGTTGGCCACGGTGCGGCGGCGCACCAGGTCGAAACGCTCCACCAGGAAGCGGCCCGTGGCGGAGTCGCGCTCCGCCACCCGGAAGCTGTCGGTCGGGGAGCGGTGTTCCCAGCGGGTCCGGCTGTAGTAGGTCGGCGGGACGAGCAGGGAGTCCTCCGTGCCCCACGGCGTGAGGCGGAAGTCGGCGAGCGCGCGTCCGGAGCGCTGCTCGTCGTAGTAGCCCCTGCCCTCGAACCAGAACCAGGTCTGCGAGACCGTGAGTCCCGCGCGTGGCGCCCAGGTGTGGACGAACTCGTAGTGCGGCTCGAAGAAGTGGTCGGCCTCGCCGGCGTAGGTGAGGGGATTGAAGCGCCGGTCGCGGTCGGCATCGCCGCTGAGCCGGCCCTCGAGGGTGGCGCGCGGCACGCCGAGGTAGGCGAGGTGCGTCTCCTCGGGCCCGCCGTAGAGGTTCAGGCGGATCGACTGGCTGCCGAGCGTGCGCCGCGCGGCGAACGCGTAGGACCAGAGCTTCGACCAGGACTGCTCGCGGTATCCCTGGGTCTCGATGCGGGAGTAGCGCCCGTAGAAGTTCCAGCCCCCCGGCAGCCGCCCGGAGTCGGTCTCGAGCATGGTCCGCCTGGTCTCCCACGAGCCGAAGGCCACGGTGGCCGAGGCGCGCGGCTGCTCGCCGAAGGGCGCGGTCTCGACCGCGACCGTGCCGCCGAGCGAAGCGCCGCCGTAGAGGGCCGAGCCCACGCCGCGCTGCAACTGCACCTCGCTGGTGGAAGCCATCAGGTCGGGGTGGTCGATCCAGTAGACCTCGTGGGACTCGGGGTCGTTGAGCGGCACGCCGTTGATGAGCACGCTGATGCGGCGCTGCGGAAAGCCGCGCACCGAGAGGTACGAGTAGCCGATGCCGTTGCCGGCGTCGGAATAGGCGTAGGCGCCCGGCAGCGTCGCGAGCAGCATGGGAGTGTCCTGCCCCGTGTTGCGCCGCGTGAGCTCGTCGCGCCCGAGCACCGTGCGTGCGAGCGGGGCGCGGTCGCCGAGCCGGGTCGTGCTCACCACCATCTCGGGCAGCGGCACGATCCGCCGCAGCGTGTCCGAGTGCGCCTCCCCGTTCCGCGTCATGGCGCGCGGGGCGTCCCGGATCGCCGCCGGCTGCGCCGGGGCCGCGGTCCACGGCGTGACGAGCGCGAGCGCGAGCGCGCCAGCGAGCGCTGATGTCCTCATCGTGCGACCTCCGTCTTCGGCCAGAGCCAGCCCGCCGAGTAGATGAGCAGCGAGGCGGCCAGCCCGGCATAGATGGGTTCGAGGGACCACGGATACCCCTTCGCCATGCCCGGCGGAGGGAAGGCCTTGAGCAGGATCCAGCCGAGCGAGAGGCAGAGAGGCGCGAGCATGGCGACCAGCGTCCAGCGCGAGCCCAGCCGGCCGCGCTGGAGCAGCGCGGTGCCCACCGGCAGCAGCAGCGTGGGCGTGACGATGGAGCCCAGGTCGTGCCAGAGCGCGATCACGCTCTGGCTGGCGAGGGCGAGCACCGCGGCGAAGCCGGCGGCGAGCCACAGGCCGTAGCGCGTCCAGCCCGGCACGCGGTCCTCGTCGCCGCGCACGATGCGCCAGATGACGTCGCGGCCCACGGTGGCCGCGGCGATGAACCCGTAGGAGTCGATCGTGCTCATCACGGTGGCGATCATGGAGAGGTAGAAGAGGCCGAGCGCGAACGGCGGCAGCGTGATCCGCGCGACCTCCGGGAAGGCGAACACCGGGTCCTTGAGCTGGGGCAGCAGCGCCCGGGCGTAGAGGCCGGCCATCGTGGTCATGAAGTCGAACACCGCCCAGCACACGACCGACCAGAGCACGGCGTTGCGCGCGACCTTCGGGTCGCGGGCGGCGTAGGCGCGCTGCCAGAAGCCCGGATCCACGAGCGCCGAGAGCGCGATGAAGTACCAGACGAAGATGGCCTGCGGCGGATTGCCGCCGTGCCAGGTGAAGTGGCTGGGGGGCAGGTTCGCGCGCAGGAACGGCAGCGCGCCGTGCTGCGCGACGAGGAAGACGAGGAGGAGCGCGAAGCCCAGGTACATGAGGACGAACTGCACCTGGTCGGTGAACACCACGGCCCGCAGCCCGCCCCGGTCGACGTAGAAGACCGAGAGCAGCGCCGCCCCCACGATGCAGGGCGCCAGCGGCAGGCCGAACATGGCGGCGAAGAGCGTGCCCAGCATGAGCACGTAAGCGGCGGGCTGCGCCACGATGAACACCGCGAGAGCGCCCACCAGCGCGGGCCCGCGGCCGTAGGCGCGGTCGAGCAGGTCGGGCAGCGTGTAGAGCCTGGTCTCCCGCGCGCGCTTCGCGAAGAAGGCGGCGAAGAGCAGCGCGCCGATGTAGTAGGGCACGCCGAAGACGAGCCAGTTGGCGAGCCCGTAACGCCACGAGTACTCGCCCACGCCCAGGATGCCGCCGTACCAGGTGGCGACCAGTGTCGCGACCAGCGCGGGCAGCGTGACGCGGCGCCCGGCCACGAGGTACTCGAGCGCTCCGAGGCGGCGCCCGAAGGCCCCGGCCCAGACCGCGGCGAGGAAGCCGAAGTAGAGGAGGATCAACCCCCAGTCGAGGGGGCTCGTGCTGAACATGTGCGATCCCACGGTGGGGGCGCTCTCCAGGCTGCGGGGATCGCGAGACGCCGGGTCCGTGCAGCCCGAAAAAGAGATGCCGCCCGTGCAGGGACGGCATGAAGGCAAGCGGAGAGCTCGTTTGTCTTCGCCGTTTCCCTACGCTGGTCTTGGCCAGATCAGGTTCAGAGGGTTTGCTCTCAGGTCGGCACGGGTTCCTGCCGACCACCCCTAACGACGCACCCGCCTTGCGGCGGACCGCATCAAGATGCCGTGACCGTGGCCGAAACG
This sequence comes from Candidatus Eiseniibacteriota bacterium, assembly GCA_025357055.1. Taxonomy (GTDB): domain Bacteria; phylum Eisenbacteria; class RBG-16-71-46; order RBG-16-71-46; family RBG-16-71-46; genus JANXPZ01. Next base: position 18,719 of record JANXPZ010000006.1, read on the forward strand.
CAAGCTTTCGTCAGGCGGATGTCCCGACGGTGTCAGGGGGCTCCTCCGGACATGGGCGGGACGCGTGGAAACGGCCTGCTCACGAGCGTTTGCACTTGCGCCGCAGGAACCGGTCCTGCGACCATTGCAGGGTCTGCGATCCGTCGAGACGCGACTTGCGCGTCGAGACAGGTGCCAGGTGCGCCAACCGGGACGGCGACCGTGCGCCATCGCACGTGCTCCCACCCACAACGGAGGAAGTCCATCATGAGGAAGAACCACTGGAAGGCCGTGGCTGTCGCAGCCGTGCTCATGATGACGGTGTCCGCGCTCGTGGCGCTGGCGGCCGACCAGACCGAGCAGGCCAAGCCGGTCGGCAAGGCGACCGAGCAGGCGATGCCCGGCTGCACCATGCACGGTGGCGCGGACAAGGAGGCCGGCGCCAGCATGCCCGGCTGCAGCATGAAGGGCGGCAAGGGCAAGGTCGCGGCTGCCTGCTGCAAGTCCGGCGACATGAAGGGCTGCGACATGAAGGGCGGCAAGGGCAAGGGCGCGGCTGCCTGCTGCAAGTCCGGCGACATGAAGGGCTGCGACATGAAGGGCGGCAAGGGCAAGGGCATGGCCGGCTGCTCCGCGCATGCTGGTGACATGAAGGGCTGTGGCATGAAGGGTGGCATGGGCGTGGCCGTCTGCGTCGTGCCGGGCGGAGACATGAAGGGTTGTGGCGGGAAGGGTGGCAAGGGCATGGCCGGCTGCTCCACGCGCGGCGGTGACATGAAGGGCTGCGGGATGAAGGGCGGCATGGGCATGGGCGTGGAGGGTGGCCCGATGTGCGGGCCCGGCATGGGCGCCGGCCCCGGACCGAAGATGCTCAAGGGCCTCGACCTCACCGCCGACCAGCAGAAGAAGGTGGAGATCATCCACGAGAAGCAGGCGCGTCTCATGGTCCAGGCTCAGGCGGACCTCCGCATCGCGACGATGGACATGCAGCAGTTGATGCGGGCCGAGACGCCCGACAAGGCGAAGATCGATGCGCAGATCGACAAGCTCGCGCAGTTGCGGGCCGGGATGCAGAAGTCGCGCGCCGCGACCCTGCTCGAGGTGCGTGCGCTGCTCACGCCCGAGCAGTTGAAGAAGTGCCAGGCCGGTCCGATGGGGGACGGGGAAGAGGACGACTAGCCGACGGTCCTCACCAGGTGATCACGCCGGCCCCGCTCCCCGCGGGGCCGGTCCCGTTCCGGGCCCCGACCTGCGCGTTCGCCTCCGGGCGCCCGCTTGCCCTATCCTGCCCGCATGTCACCTGGCGCCATGATCTGCCCCAACTGCGAGAAGCTCATCGGCATGGACGAGGAGCGCTGCCCGTTCTGCGGCGCCTGGCGTCCGGGGTTCTATGGCATGACGCCGAAGCTGCAGCGCCTCTTCGGCGGTCGGAAGCTCGATCTCAACTCCGTCATCGTCGGCGCCTGCGTCGTGCTCTATGTCGCCGCTCTCGCGCTCCAGCCGAGCGCCATCTTCCAGATGTCCGGTGGCGGTGGCGGATTCGGCGCGCTCTTCAACTTCCTCTCACCCGGCACGCGCGCTCTCTACCAGCTCGGCATGACGGGTGGCATCGCCTGGCAGCAGGGCTGGTGGTGGACCCTCTTCAGCGCCATCTACCTGCACGGCAGCCTGCTCCACATCTTCTTCAACCTGATGTGGGTCCGCCAGCTGGGCCCGAACGTCACCGAGGTCTACGGGCCGGCGCGCGCGTTCATCATCTTCACCGTCGGCGGCGCGGTCGGTTTCGTCGCCTCGAACCTGCTGAGCGGCACGCCCACCATCGGCGCCTCGGGCAGCATCTTCGGATTGCTCGCCGCGCTCATCGTCTACAGCCGGCGCCGCCACATCGCGATGCTGAGCGCCCAGCTCTGGCAGTGGGCCATCATCATGTTCGTGATGGGCTTCATGATGTCGGGCGTGAACAACTGGGCGCACCTCGGCGGTTTCGCCGGCGGCTGGGTCTCGGCAACGGTCATGCGCTTCGACGACGAGAAGCGCGAGACGCCGCTGGTGCAGGTGCTGGCGCTCGCGTTGCTGGCGCTCACGGCCTTCGCCGTGGTGATGTCCTTCGTGAACGTGACGAAGTTGATGATGGGCATCGGGCCGTAGGAGGCCTTCGCCCCCGCCTGGAGCCGGCGGGCCCCGTATGCAGCGCTCCAGGGCCCGGTGCCGTCGTGGGAGATCGCGGACGTGAAGCGGATGCAGCCGTCGGCCGAGGTGCACAACGGGGGGACGCCGCCCCCGGGAGCGACGACTCCTCGTCCCCTCTCCGCCGTCATCATCACGCTCAACGAGGAGCGGAACATCGCCCGCTGTCTCGAGAGCCTGCGCGGGGTCGTGGACGACATCGTGGTGGTCGATTCCGGCTCCGTCGATCGGACGGAGGAGATCTGCCGGTCGCACGGGGTGAACTTCATCCGGCAGGCCTGGCTCGGGTACTCCGCACAGAAGAACCTCGCGAACGGCCATGCGAGGCACGACTGGATCCTGTCGGTCGATGCCGATGAGGCGTTGTCCGAGGGATTGAGGCGCTCCATCCTCGGACTCAAGGGGGAAGGGGCGATCCGGGTCTGCAGGTTCGCGCGGCTGACGAACTACTGCGGACACTGGGTGCGTCACGGGGGATGGTATCCCGATCACAAGACCAGGCTGTTCGATCGCCGGACGGCGAGGTGGGAAGGGGCGCTTCACGAGGAGCTGCAGGGGTTCTCCAGGAGCGAGGTCGTGCTGCTCGAGGGCGATTGCCTGCACTACTCCTACTACACGGTGGAGGATCATCGACGCCAGGCCGACCGGTTCACGACCCTCGCCGCCGAGGAGCTCTTCCGGCGGGGGAGAAGGGCGGGCGTCCTGAGACTCCACCTGGGCCCGGTGTGGAAGTTCATCCTCGACTATGGCCTGCGCCTGGGATTCCTCGATGGGTCCGCCGGTCTCCGGATCGCGAGCATCTCGGCGGGCGCGACGCGGATGAAGTACCTCAAGCTCGAAGGACTGAGAAGAGCGAACCCGGGATGAGGACCGTCTTCCTCGAGATGGAGAGACTCCGCCATCCGGCCACGGGGCTGGGTCAGTTCTGCCTGCATCTCGGGAGGCAGTTCCTGGCCCGGGCCGCGGGGGATCTCGATCTCCGGTTCTTCCTGCCCGCCTCGGGACGGGCGCTGCTCGGGACGGGCGCGAGGTGCGTCATCCAGCACGGCTGGCACAAGCTGTTCATCCCGGGATCGTCGCGATATGACGTGTGGCACTGCTTCCATCAGGATTCGAGGTATCTCCCGCGGTCGAAGAGCCGGGTGCTGCTGACCGTCCATGACCTCAACTTCCTCTCGAAGTACTCGGGGCCGAAACAGGCGTGGAGATCGAAGCGCCTGCAGGATCGTGTCCGCCGCGCTTCGGGCATCGCGGTCGACTCGCACTACACCGGGTCGGTCCTGAGGGAGAACATCGAGGTCGGGAAGACGCCGGTGAAAGTGATCCCGCTCGGGAATTCCCTGACTCATTTCCGCGACGCGAAGAGACCGGCCGGTGCGCCATCGGGGAGGTTCTTCCTCGCGCTGGGCGTGCTGTCTCCCAGGAAGAACCTGCATGTCCTTCCGGCGCTCCTCGAGTCGTTCCCGGGCCACAGCCTCGTGATCGCAGGGCCCGGGCATCCCGAATATGCCAGGGTCATCCGTGACGAGGCCGGACGCCATGGGGTGCTGGATCGCCTGATCCTTGCGGGCGAGATCGGGGATGAGGACCGCTTCTGGTACTACAGCAACTGCGAGGCCCTGCTCTTCCCCTCCCTGGCCGAAGGGTTCGGTCTGCCGGCGGTGGAAGCGATGAGTCTCGGGAAGCCCGTCTTCCTGTCGCGCCTCACGAGCCTGCCTGAAGTGGGAGGGGAACACGCCTTCTATTTCGACGATTTCGATCCCGCTCACATGCGCGAGGTCGTCGAGCGGGGGCTGCATCGCGCGGCGACCGAGGCGGGATTCTCGGCGGGACTGATCGAGCATTCGCGGAAGTGGTCGTGGGAGGAGGCTGCCACGAGCTACCTGGAGTTCTACCGGGCGGTCTGATCGCGCCATTGCCGCGTGGGCGGTTCCGCCCTAATGTCCTGCTCGTCCGTCGGACGCCGATGCGGCCACCCGGTCCGCGTGCCGGTCTCCGAGAGCGATCGCAGAGGTCCTCTGAGAGGAGTCCCGATGAGAAACGCATCCTGGCTCGGTCTGGTCGTAGCGGCGCTGCTCGTCCTGCCCGCGTGTGCCCCCAAGGCGAAGCCGGGCGCCCCGGCGGCCGGCAATCTCAGCGAGTACACGGAAGTCACGCTGACCGCCGACCTCGGCGCGCTCACCGAGAAGGAGCGCCAGATGATCCCGCTCCTGATCGACGCCTGCCAGGCGATGGACGAGATCTTCTGGCAGGAAGCCTACGGCGACCAGGCGAAGCTCCTCGCGGGCATCACCGACCCCGCACTGCGCCGCTTCGCCGAGATCAACTACGGGCCGTGGGACCGGCTCAATGGGAACGAGCCCTTCCTGCCGGGCGTCGGCGCCAAGCCCGCCGGCGCGGGTTTCTACCCCGCGGACCTGACGAAGGACGAGTTCGAGAAGGCCGTCGCCGCGAACCCGGAGCAGGCTGCCGCCCTCAAGGGCCAGTACACGATCGTGCGCCGGGACCCCGGGGGGCGGCTCGTGGCCGTGCCCTATCACGAGGCGTTCAAGCCGCAGGTGGAGCGGGCCGTCGCCCGCCTGAACGAGGCGGCCGCGCTGGCCGAGGACGCGGGACTGCGGCGCTACCTCGAGCTGCGCGCGCAGGCGCTGCTCAGTGACGACTATCGTCCGAGCGACATGGCCTGGATGGACATGAAGACGAACGGGATCGACGTCGTCATCGGCCCCATCGAGAACTACGAGGACCAGCTGTACGGCTACAAGAGCACGCACGAGGGCTACGTGCTCATCAAGGACCGGGAGTGGAGCGCGAAGCTCGCCCGCTACGTGAAGCTCCTGCCCGCGCTGCAGGGGCGGCTGCCGGTGCCGGCCCGCTACCGGAAGGAATCACCCGGGAGCGGCTCGGACCTCGGCGCCTACGACGTGGTCTTCTACGCCGGCGACTGCAACGCCGGCTCGAAGACCATCGCCATCAACCTGCCGAACGACGAGATGGTCCAGCTCGAGAAGGGCTCGCGGCGCCTGCAGCTCAAGAACGCCATGCGCGCCAAGTTCGACAAGATCCTCACGCCCATCGCCGACCGGCTCATCGCCCCGGATCAGAAGAAGCACATCCAGTTCGACGCCTTCTTCTCGAACGTGATGTTCCACGAGGTGTCCCACGGGCTCGGCATCAAGAACACGCTCGACGGCAAGGGCACCGTGCGTGACGCGCTGAAGGACCTCGGCGGTGCGCTCGAGGAGGGCAAGGCCGACGTGCTGGGTCTCTTCATGATCATGAAACTCAAGGAGATGGGTGAGCTGGGAGAGGCCGACCTGATGGACAACTGCGTCACCTACCTGGCGGGGCTCTTCCGCTCGGTCCGCTTCGGTGCCGCGAGCGCCCACGGCCGCGCGAACCTCGCCGAGTTCACCTTCTTCAAGGAGCAGGGCGCGTTCTCGCGCGACTCGACGAGCGGCAGCTACCGCGTGGACTTCGCGAAGATGCAGGCCGCGGTCGACTCGTTCTCGACGAAGGTGCTGACGCTCCAGGGGAACGGCGACTACGCGGGCGTCGAGGCGTTCCTGCCGAAGGCCGACCAGATGGACCCGCAGCTCAGGAAGGATCTCGACGGTCTCGCCTCGGCGGACATCCCCACCGACATCGTGTTCAAGCAGGGGATGGAAGTGCTGAACGCGGGAGCGGCGAAGAAGTAGACCGGCCCACACGGCGGGAAACGGCGGCCGCGTTCCCCGGGGGCGCGGCCGCTCGCCGTCATCGCCTCCGGCCCGGGCTAGGGCAGCCTCCCGGTCAGTTCCAGCGTCGCGTCGCCGCCACCGATCGAGAGCGGTGTTCCCGCGTTGACGCTGACCCGCTCGTAGCTCCACACGGGGCCCACCGTGCGCGCGTAGGCGATGATCCCGTAATCCAGCTCGCGCCAGTAACCCTGCGGGTATTGCCCGACGCCGTAGTCGATCAGGTAGAGGACGACCACCGTGCCCGGGAAGTGCCCGGCGGGGGTCATCACGTCGCGCATCGGCAGGACGAGCGCGTGGAGGATCACGTCGGGGGCCAGGGTCGGATACATCGGGATCGAGTACTCGGTCCCCGCCGCGAAGTCCGCGCGCAGAAAAGTGGAACGCAGGCACGGTGTCGAAGTCCGAATAGGTCCCGACCCAGGCGGGGTCCTGTTTCCACGCGCCCCCGTGCAGGAACACGGGGAAGTCCACGACCGTCGGCGGGATGTCGCGCAGGCCGCGCGCGGAGGCGCCGGGCCCGAGGCGGGCC
>JANXPZ010000023.1 GCA_025357055.1 Candidatus Eiseniibacteriota bacterium
TCCCACGCCACGAAGACCCAGCCCGCCCCGTCAGGGATGGCGTGAAAAGGGTCCCATGCCACGCCACTAGAGAGCGGCAGGCCGTCAACTGGCCAATTGGCGGGGATGCTGCCGTCCGTAAGAATGCGTTGGGCGAAAATGTGTGGCGGGCGCGTGTCAGACCAGACAACGTATCCGCCGCCCAGGGCGTCTGCCACAACCGAGGTCGGTGCCTAGTCCCCCACGGCCGATGACGCACGAAGCGCGCTGTCTGGCCAGCCAGGCGCCACGGTGCCGGAGGCAAGGAGCCTCTGAACGAAGATGTTGGGGGGACTACCCCGCCATGCGACCAGCAGCCCGCCAATGCTATCGCGGCAAATGGCTGGGATGTCACCGCGTCCTCCGGGCACCCGGATGCCGGCAGGTAGCCACTGGGCACCGGCCGTGGCAGCACCCACTGGGTTGAGCATCGAAGCACCCAGCATGAGGGCAACGCAGGCCGCCGGGAATATCGGGCCGGAGTTCATTGCGTGGACCTCCGACGATCTCGAAATGTCGAGGTGATACCGTGCTTCTTCGAGCACTGCTCGACCGTCATGCCCTCGCTCTCGCGAACGATCGCGACGATCTTCTCATCGGTGAACCGGCTCTTCCGCATGCAGGATCCTCCGTGGACCGGGGAATCCTGCCATAGTCGGTGGTCCTCAGATCAGGGGGGCACTCCACGGGGGGTCGAGCAGCGGCTCGAACGCGCCCGCGAGGCAGCGTGTCGCAGGTGAGGGCACACGTTTGCAAATCCGAATTAGACGAAGTGGTTTGGTCGCCCGCCGTGATAGGCTGGCGCGATGATGGCAATTTGGAACACACGGCAATCCACATGGGTGAGGCTGACAGCTCTCGCCCTAGTCGTCGCACTATCCCGGCTGCCGCTGCTCGGCGGCGGTTACGGCTCTGACGACGACTCCTGGCGCAATATGGTGGCGGCGTTGCGCATGCGCACGCTCGGGCATTACGTGATGTCGCGACCACCAGGGTTCCCCGTGTTCGAGTCCCTATTGGCGTTGCTTGCACCCTTTGGCTGGCTGGCGACCAACGGTGCCACCGCGTTGGCGGGAGTGGTCGCCGCGCTGCTTTTCTACCGCGTCGCCGCACGGCTGGGCGTGCACGCGCCCGCCTCGCTTGGCCTCGGGTTCGCATTCTGCGGTGGCATCTGGATTACCACCAGTCAGACCATGGATTACGCCTACGGGCTCGCCCTCATGCTGGCCGCGTACCTGGCACTCCTCGATCGTCGCCATCTTGTGGGTGGAATCCTGCTCGCGCTCGCTGCCGGTTGCCGCCTGACGCACGGGGCGCAGTTGCTGGGCGCGATGACGCTCTTGCTTGGCCGCCACTCACCTGCGCGCGCATGGGGGGCGCTTCTCGGCGGATTCATCGTGACACTCACGCTCGTATTCTTGCCCGTCGTGCGCTCACCTGAACTTGGCGATGTCGACGCCCAGGCCGTGTACCACATTTCGCATGCCCACTTGACAATGCACACCTTTGTGCCCGTCGTTCGTGGTGCCCTTGTATTCATGCTTGGTCGATTCGGGTTTGCAGTGGTTGTGTTGGCCGGCTGCGTCGCCATGTTCGGACGCCTGCGTGCGCGCTCGCCGGCAGGCATGGGCGGCGGGGCCAAGTTCGAGCGCGGACCGATTGTGTACGAACTGGCGGGTATCGGCGTCTGTGTCGTCTTCTGGTCACTGATCCCGTACGAGAACGCCTACCTGCTACCCGCACTGCCGTTCGCCCTGCTGCTTGGTGCACGCGTGCTGCCGACAACTTGGATAATGATACTGACGGCGGTGTTCATGGTTGAACCGCTGGTAACCGTGCACCTGGACACCGGCAGGCCCGCCCCGGGTCGGCTCTTCCTCGAGCGAGCCCAGCGCAAGGCAGATGTGGCTGAAACGCGGGCACTGGCGGGGCTGGAACCTGCGGAACCCACGATATTCGTGGTGGGGCGCTTTGGGGTGCAGCGGCTGGTCATGCTCGCGCCTTCTCTGGAACGCATGGGACCCGCGTGGGCGGCGTTCCACGGGCCGGGAGTCGCGCTCTGGGGACGCGATCGGCATATTGGGTATGCTCAGGTGCTCACGCCCGACGAGCGCGACTCGCTGCTGGCTGCGGGCTATCGCATTCTCAACTGGCCGCCGGGCAAGGTGGGGGCTCGCTGACTGAAGGCATACTTCGTCTTCGTCGGCGAGGCCGGCTTCATGCTCACGCCCCCCGCGCCGCGCACGCGGCGCTGCGCGGTCGGACGCCGATCTTCCGGCACTCGCTGCGAATGCCGGCATGCCGGCGGGACTCGAGTCGAGCACGATGAGTACCGTGAGTAGAACCTTCTTGGCGCCTCCGGAGCGATGACCGAGCCGCACGACCTGACTCCGCCTGATTCCGTCAGCCGGACGCGGGCCACCAGCAAGCTCAGGAAGCCCCGCTCCCACCGGGGCGCACGCGTCGCCGAAACAAGCGCCTTGCGGTAAGCTGGCCACGCATTCTCTTCACGACATCCCGGCCCCGTGAGGCCGCGCCCCCCGCCCCCGCCGGGCGCCGCGCCCGGGCGGGCACAGGAGAGACCCATGCCTCGCAAGTTGGTCGGCGGCCTCATCCAGTGCAGCAACCCCGTCAACGACGAGTCGCTGCCGGTCGAGAAGATCAAGCAGGCGATGTTCGACAAGCACGTGCCCCTGATCGAGGAGGCCGGCAGGAAGGGCGTGCAGGTGCTCTGCCTGCAGGAGATCTTCAACGGGCCGTACTTCTGCCCCGGCCAGGACAAGCGCTGGTACGACGCCGCGGAGTCCGTGCCCGGCCCGACCACGGACGCGGTGGCCAAGATCGCGAAGAAGTACCAGATGGCGGTGGTGGTGCCCGTGTACGAGAAGGAGATGGCCGGCGTGCTCTACAACACCGCCGCCGTCTACGACGCCGACGGGTCGTACCTGGGCAAGTACCGCAAGAACCACATTCCGCACACCTCGGGATTCTGGGAGAAGTACTTCTTCAAGCCGGGCAACATGGGCTACCCGGTGTTCGAGACGCGCTACGCGAAGGTCGGCGTGTACATCTGCTACGACCGCCACTTCCCCGAGGGCGCGCGCGCGCTGGGCCTGAACGGCGCCGAGATCGTGTTCAACCCGAGCGCCACGGTGGCGGGCCTTTCGCAGTACCTGTGGAAGCTGGAGCAGCCGGCGCACGCGGTCGCGAACGGCTACTTCGTGGGCGCCATCAACCGCGTCGGCACCGAGGCGCCGTGGAACATCGGCAAGTTCTACGGTTCGTCGTACTTCGTGGACCCGCGCGGCAGCTTCCTGGCCCAGGCCAACGAGGACGACGACGCGCTCGTGATCGCGGAGATGGACCTCGACCAGATCGACGAGGTGCGCAAGACCTGGCAGTTCTTCCGCGACCGCCGGCCGGAGACCTACGGGCGGCTGACCGAACTGTAGGCGACGGTCGGCGAAATCGCTCCCGCGCCAGCAGGCCGCCGTTGTATGCTCGCGTGGCTTCTGACGCATCACAGCAGGCGACACAATCGCGCGGCCCTGCCGCGGACGGCGGTCCAACCAGGCCGCCGGGAGACGCGGGTCCCGTGAGTCCCGACTTGGCCGGCGACGTTAGATAGGCCAGCGGGAGGAGACATGGGCCTCATCATTCGCAACGGCGAGATCGTAACGGCCGCCGAACGCTTCCACGCCGACGTGCGTGTCGAGGGCGGCACGATTGCGGAAATCGGCACGCGGCTCGAGCCGCGCACCGGCGACGAAACGATCGACGCGGCGGGGCAGTACGTGCTCCCGGGCTTCATCGATCCGCACGTCCACATGGAGCTGCCCTTCATGGGCACGGTAAGCGCGGATGATTTCGAGGGTGGCGGCGCTTCCGGCGCGGCGGGCGGCGTGACCACGTTCATCGACTTCTGCATGCAGGACAAGGGCGAGACGCTTCCCGCCGCCGTGGCCCGCTGGCACGCCAAGGCCGCGAAGGCCTGCATCGACTACAGCTACCACATGAGCATCACCGACTTCGGCCCCGGCACGCCGGCCGAGATGCGCGAGGTGGTCGAGACGCACGGCATCAGCAGCTTCAAGGTGTTCATGGCCTACAAGGGCGCGCTGATGGTGGACGACGGCCAGCTCTATCGGATCATGCAGGAGGCCGCGAAGCTCGGCGCCGTGGTGACCGTCCACGCCGAGAACGGCGACGCCATCTGGCACCTGCAGCGCGAACTGCTGGCGAAGGGCTGCACCGGACCGCAGTTCCACCCGGTTTCGCGCCCGAGCCTGGTCGAGGGCGAGGCGACCGAACGCGCGCTGATGATGGCGCGGCTGCACGGCACGACCGCGTACATCGTGCACATGACCTGCAAGGAATCGGTGCACGCGCTCGAGCGCGCCAAGCTCGCGGGCCAGCGCTGCTACGGCGAGACCTGCCCGCAGTACCTGCTGCTCGACGACACCGTGTTCGAGAAGCCCGACTTCGGCGGATCGGCGTACGTCATGAGCCCGCCGATCCGACCCGGCCACGTCGGTCACCACGACGCGCTGTGGAATGGCCTCTCGAATCGCATGCTGGACACCGTCGGCACCGACCATTGCCCGTTCACGCACGCGCAGAAGCTCGCAGGCCAGGGCGACTTCACCAGGATTCCCAACGGCGCCGCGGGAATCGAGGACCGGCTGGCGCTTCTCTACACCTACGGCGTGCGCGCGGGCCGCTTCGACCTCTCGCGCATGGTCGAACTGGGCAGCACGGGGCCGGCGCGCATCTTCGGCCTGTCCAGGAAGGGCTCGGTTGCCGTCGGCATGGATGCGGACCTCGTGCTCTTCGATCCGAGCGGCGAGCGCACGCTGTCCGCGAAGACCCACCACTCAAAGGCGGACCGCTGCATCTTCGAGGGTCACAAGGTGTCCGGGCGCGTCGCGCGCACGATCTCCAACGGCCGCACCGTCTGGGATGGCCGCCAGCTCACGACCACGCGCGGGGCGGGTCGGTTCATCACGCGCAAACCGACCCACTTCGCCCACCACCCGGAAGTGAAGCCTTGAGCACCGCTCCTGGCAACACCACCACGGCCTAGGAGAGCGCATGGTCCCAGGTGCCGAGGGAAAGCTGCTGGCGGCGCCCCGTCTCGAGCGGGAGATCGCCGATGCCAAGCCCAACCTTTCGCCGGCTGACGCGGTGGCCGAGGCGAATCGCTGCCTCTACTGCCACGACGCACCGTGCATCGAAGCCTGCCCCACCGGGATCGACGTCCCGACCTTCATCCGCAAGATCGGCACGGGCAACCTGCGCGGTTCCGCGCGGGTGATCCTCTCCGCCAACCTGCTCGGTTACTCCTGCGCGCGCGTGTGCCCGGTGGAGGTCCTGTGCGCGGGCGCCTGCGTGTACAACACGTGGGACAAGCCGCCGATCGCGATCGGCCGGCTGCAGCGGCACGCGGTCGAGGCGGCGCTGGAGAGCGGCGGCGCGGCCGCGGTGCTGTCGAGGGCGAAGGCCACCGGCAGGAAGGTCGCGTGCGTCGGCGCGGGCCCCGCTTCGCTCGCCTGCGCGGGATACCTGGCCCTGGAGGGCTGCGCGGTGACGCTGTTCGAGAAACGCGAACTTCCCGGCGGGCTCAACACGACCGGCGTCG
>JANXPZ010000033.1 GCA_025357055.1 Candidatus Eiseniibacteriota bacterium
GGTGACAAAGTCACTGCGGAACGACAGGCGGAGCCGCCGCCTTGCCGCCCCGGCGGGGCGCGGCCTATAGTCGCGCCAGCGGGGCGGTTGCGGGCGCCCACCGCTGCGCACCGCAGCGTGGGATCCGTGGCGGGCCGGGGAGGGCCGGGGAGTGAGCTCGAGCGAGTTGCTGTTCTGGGACGCGGTGGACGGGATCCGCGAGACCGAGTCGCGCTATCGCCGGGAGGCTTACGGCTTCGTGGTCGCCGCGCTCGGCAGCACCGTGCAGGCCCTGCCGCCGGAGCGTCTCGCCGACCCCGTTCTGCGCCATCTCACGGGCGGGGAGTTGTTGCTCGGCGTGGTCCGTCTCGCGCGGCAGGAGTTCGGCGTGCTCGGGCCGACGGTCTTCCGCGAGTGGGGGGTGCTCACGGGCGAGGACGTGGGTCGCATCGTCTTCCGCCTGGTGGAGTGCGGTGAGCTGAGCGCGCGCCCCGAGGACACCCTGGCCGACTTCGGCGATTTCGACCTGTTCGGCGGGCTGACCGCCGACCTCGAGATCGGCAGGTTGCACGTGCCCCGGGAACGCAGGCCGCGCCCGCACCGCGGGGCCGGCGACCCCGGGGCCGCGCACTAGCGTGGCCGGGCGCACAGGGACCGCCGCGGGCCGCGGCCCCGGGACCCTCGCATGAGATCCTACCTGCGGTTGCTGCGCTACCTGCGGCCCTACCTCGCGCGTTTCGTCGTGGCGCTGGCCTGCATGGCGCTCTTCGGGGCGATGAACTTCGTCTCGCTCGGCATGATCTCGCCGCTCATGAGCGTGCTCTTCGGGCAGGGCGCCAGCGCCCGCGTGGCCATGACGTCGCCCACGCCGCTCAGCGCCGTCCAGAGCGCCGTGCCGGTGGCGGCGCGGATCTCGGAGCTGGGGGAGCGCTGGATCGTGCGCGCCAGCCCGCTGGTGGCGCTCGAGCGCATCTGCATCATCCTGGTCGTGATCTTCGTGCTCAAGAACCTGGCCGACTACCTGCAGGCGTTCCTGATGGTCTCGATCGAGCAGGGAGTGATCCGTGACCTGCGCTCGGCCCTCTACGGTCATCTGCAGGAGCTCTCGCTCTCGTTCTATCACGGGCGTCGCACCGGGATGCTGGTCTCGCGGGTCACGAACGACATGGAATTCCTGCGCGAGGCGCTCGCGTCGAGCATCGGCACGCTGGTGAAGCGCGGACTGACCCTGGTGGGCGCACTCACGTGGGTGTTCGTGACCTCGTGGCAGCTGGCGTTGCTCTCGCTGCTGGTCGTTCCGCCGCTCGGACTCACGCTCGCGGCCGTCGGGCGCAAGATGCGCAAGCGTTCGGGCCGCGCGCAGGAGCGCATGGCGGACATGACCGCCATCCTGCAGGAGTCGATCTCCGGAGTCCGGGTGGTGAAGGCGTTCGGGATGGAGGAGTTCGAGCGCACGCGCTTCGACCGGGCGAACCAGGAGTTCTACGGGGCCTTCGTGCATCTGCGCCGGGTCTCGGCGGCCGCGCAGCCGCTCACCGAGCTCGCGATCGTGCTGGCGGCCGTCGCGATGCTCTGGTTCGGCGGGCGGCAGATCTTCGAGCACCACGGTCTCTCCCCGCAGGCGTTCATGCTCTTCGTGGGCGCCCTGCTCACCATGCTCTCGCCGATCAAGAGTCTCGCCGAGGTGAACGCGAACGTGCAGCAGGGCGTGGCCGCGGCCCAGCGGGTCTTCTCCATGCTCGATACGGCGCCGGCGATCACCGACCGCCCCGGCGCGGGGGCCCTGCCGGTGCTCGCGGACCGGATCCGCTACGAGCACACCTCGTTCGCTTACGAGCCCGGCCGGCCGGTGCTCGAGGATGTCTCCTTCGAGCTGCGCCGTGGCGAAGTCGTGGCCCTGGTGGGATCGAGCGGTGCGGGGAAGAGCACGCTGATGGACCTGCTGGCGCGGTTCTACGAGCCCACGGGGGGGCGCATCACCCTGGACGGGATGGACCTGCGCGAGGGCACCGTGGCGTCGTTGCGGGCCCAGCTGGGGATCGTGACGCAGGAGACCATCCTGTTCCACGACACGGTGCGCGCGAACATCGCCTACGGACTGGCGGACGCGAGCGACGAGTCCGTGCGTGCGGCCGCGGTCGCGGCTCACGCGCACGACTTCGTCTGCGGCCTGGCCCAGGGCTACGACACCGTCATCGGCGAGCGCGGCGTGAAGATCTCGGGCGGCGAGCGCCAGCGGCTGGCCATCGCGCGGGCCCTGCTCAAGAACCCGCCCATCCTGCTGCTCGACGAAGCGACCTCGGCGCTCGACAGCGAGAGCGAGCGGCTGGTCCAGGACGCCCTCGAACGACTGATGCACGACCGCACGGTGCTGGTCATCGCGCACCGGCTGTCCACCGTGCAGCACGCGGACCGCATCCTGGTGCTGGAGCAGGGCCGCGTCGCGGAGTCCGGCACGCACCGGGAGCTGATGGCGCAGGACGGCGTCTATCGCCGGCTCTACGACCTCCAGTTCGCAGGCTGACGTGAGACGCGTTCGCGTCCCGCCCGGAGGGTTCCGCCGCATCGCCGTGCTGCGGCTCTCCTCGCTGGGGGACGTCATCCTGGCGCTGCCGGTCACGCACGAGCTGGCCCGGGCGTTCCCCGGCGCGCGGCTGGAGTTCTGGACCAAGGAGGAGTACGCCGACGTCATGCGCTTCGACCCGCGGGTCGCGCACGTGCGCGGTCTCGAACCGGACGCGCGCCGCATCGAGGATCTGGTCTCGATGAGCGCGGAACTCGAGGAGTGCGATCTCATCGTGGACCTGCACGGCAGCCTGCGCACGCGCCTGCTCGCCTTCCGCCAGCGCGCCACGGTGCTGCGGGCGGCATCGTTCCGCGTGGGCCGCGCGCGCTGGGTCCGGGCGCGGTGGACGCGGCCGCGGCCGCTGCCGCACGCGCTGGAGCGCTACGCCCGCGCCCTGCGGCCGGTGGGGCTCACCCCTTCGCAGGCGCCGCGAGTGACGGCGGGCCCGGCGGCGGAGGCCTGGGCGGACGAATGGCTGGGATCCTGGCCGGGCGCGGGGAACCTGGTGGCGCTCTGCCCGGGGGCGCGTCACGCGACCAAGCGCTGGCCGGAGGAGCACTGGATGCGGCTGCACCGTTCGCTGCGGGAGCGGGGCGCGCGGCTGCTCTACCTGTCCCTCGAGTCGGAGCGCCGCTCACTCCCCGCGCTGGCCGCGTGCGCGGAGGCCGATCCGCAGGCGCGCTGGTGCACGGAGCCCCTGGCCCGCATGGCCGCGCTGCTCTCCCGCTGCGCAGCCGCGGTCACGCACGACAGCGGCCTGATGCACCTCGCCGCGGCGCGCGGGACGCGGGTGGTCGCGGTCTTCGGCAGCACCTCGCCCGTACTGGGCTTCACCCCGGCGGGAGAGGGGCACGTCGTGCTCTGCCGCAACGAATCCTGCCAGCCCTGCACGCTTCACGGGCGCGAGCGCTGCCCGAAGGGGCACTTCGACTGCATGCGGAAGCTCGAGCCGGGGCAGGTCGCGGGTGCGCTGGTCCAGGTGGGCGCGCTGCCGGCCTGACGACGGCCGCCCGGACCCACCGGGCCATGCGGGTCCCGGCTCGCGGGCGGCGGGGCGAGCTGCGCTTGTCGGTCCCCCGGCTGGCTGCCTATACTGCCGCACCAGCGCGTCGCGCCTCCTGTGCGAGGAGTCGGCGTGAGATCCGCCGCGGGGGCCGGAGCGTGGTCTCGTCCGTTCCGCCGCGTGCGACACCCCAGAGCGGAGACCCCGAGTGAGCCAGGACCAGAGCCCCGCCACCCCGCAGCGCCTCACCCCCCAGTCCGAGGATTTCTCGAAGTGGTACGGCGAGGTCGTGCAGCGCGCCCAGCTGGCGGACCATTCGGGCGTGCGCGGGTGCATCGTGTTCCGGCCCTACGGCTACGGGATCTGGGAGCACATGCAGCGCCTGCTGGACCGGCGCATCAAGGCGACCGGGCACGAGAACGCCTACTTCCCGCTGCTCATCCCGGAGAGCCTGCTGCAGAAGGAGGCCGAGCACGTCGAGGGCTTCGCCCCGCAGGTGGCCTGGGTCACGCACGGGGGGAACAAGGAGCTCGAGGAGCGTCTCGCCATCCGGCCCACCAGCGAGGCGATCATCTGCTCGATGTACTCGAAGTGGATCGAGTCCTACCGGGACCTGCCGGTGCTCATCAACCAGTGGGCGAACGTGCTGCGCTGGGAGATGACGACGCGGCCCTTCCTGCGCACGGCCGAGTTCCTCTGGCAGGAGGGCCACACCGCGCATGCCACCGCCGCGGACTGCCAGGCCGAGGTGCTGCGCATGCTCGAGGTCTACCGGGACTTCGTCGAGACCGAGCTCGCCATGCCCGTGTACCCGGGACCGAAGAGCGATGCGGAGAAGTTCGCGGGCGCCGACATGACCTACTCCATCGAGGCGCTCATGAAGGACGGCTACGCGCTGCAGGCCGGCACCTCGCACAATCTCGGGCAGCACTTCGCGAAGGTCTTCGACATCACCTACCAGGACGAGCAGGGCGTGCGCCAGCACGTCTGGCAGACGTCCTGGGGCGTCTCCACGCGCCTGATCGGCGGCGTGATCATGACCCACGGCGACGACCACGGGCTGCAGTTGCCGCCGCGCATCGCGCCGGTGCAGGCGGTCGTGGTGCCCATCTGGAGGAAGCCCGAGGACCGCGGGTCGGTGCTGGCCTTCATCGAGAAGGTGAAGGAGGCCCTGGGGGACCGCGTGCGCCTGCTGGTGGACGACCGCGAGCAGTACTCGCCAGGCTGGAAGTACTACGAGCACGAGCTGCGCGGCGTGCCGGTCCGGCTCGAGGTCGGGCCGAAGGACGTGGAGAAGAGCGCGGTGATGAGCGTGCGGCGACTCGACCGGAAGAAGGAGTCGATCCCGCTCGACCAGATCGCCACGCGCCTGCCGGCACTGCTCGAGGAGGTGCAGGCCGACCTCTTCAAGGCGGCGCAGGAGCTTCGCGCGGCGAACACCTCCTCCGCGACCTCGATCGAGGACCTCGTGCGGCACTTCGTGACCGAGGGGAAGCGCGGCTTCGTCGCCCTGCCCTGGACCGGGGATGCCCGGCTCGAGGCCGAGATCAAGGAGCGCTGCGCGGCGACGCTGCGCTGCATCCCGCTCGACCAGTCGCCGTTCGATGGCCTCGCGCCCGCGGGCGGGCGGGTCGCCCTCTTCGCCCGGGCCTACTGAGCGCGGACAGCACCGCGGTGCGGCCCCTGGAACGCGTCCTCGTCCGTCTGCCCAACTGGCTCGGAGACGTCCTCATGGCGCGTCCGGCGCTGCACGCGCTCCGGGCGGCGCATCCGCAGGCGGAGATCACCGCCTGCGGCCCGCTCGTCCTGCTCGACCTGCTCGCGCCCGAGGGCTTGTGGCAGCGGGCGGAGGCGCTGACCGGCGGTGCCGGGCTGGCCGGCCGGCTGCGCGCCGCGCACCCCGACGCAGCGCTCGTCCTGCCGCCCTCGTTCTCGAGCGCATGGCTCGCCCTGCTCAGCGGCGCACGCCTGCGGGTGGGGTTCGCGCACGAGGGACGTTCGCCGCTCCTGACGCGCGCCGTGCGGCGCCCCGCGCGCGGCGACCTGCATCTGAGCCGTGAGTACCTCGGGCTCGCCGCCCGCCTGGGGGCGCGCGAGGTGCCGCTGCCGGGTCTGGGCGTCGACGCGGGCGCGACCCGCGAAGCCGCCGCCCTGCTCGCGCGCGTGGGCCTGGGCGATGGCCCCTTCGCGATCCTCGGGCCGGGCGCCGCCTACGGCCCGGCCAAACGCTGGAGCGCGCAGCGCTTCGCGGAGCTCGGCGGGCGGCTGGCCGCGCGCGGCCTGGCCGTGCTGGTGTGCGGCGCAGCTTCCGAACGGGAGATCTGCGAGGCCGTGGCGGCGGCCGTCGGGAGCCGGGCGCGCCCGCTCGCCGGCGTGACGAGCCTGCCGGTGCAGGCGGCGCTCTGCGCGCGCGCGGCGCTGGCCGTGTCCAACGACTCCGGCCTGGCCCACCTGGCCGCGGCCACGGGTGCGCCGACCGTGGTGGTGTTCGGTTCGACCTGCCCTGCGTGGACCGCGCCGCTCGGACCGCGCGTGCGCGTGGTGCAGCGCGCGCCCGTGTGCTCACCGTGTTTCGCGCGCGACTGCGCGATCGGCTACGCCTGCCTCGCGGCGGTCGAGGTGGCGATGGTGACGAGCGCCGCAGGGGAACTGGCCGCGTGAGGATCCTCGTGCAGCGCCGGTCGGTGGAAGGCGCGGTCGGGCGGCTCGCGCTGGCTGCGGCAGGCCTGGCGCTGCGTGGCCACGAGGTGCTCTGGCAGGGGGAAGGCGGCCGGGTCTTCCCGGAGGGCGGGCCGGCGACCTTGCACGAGGTCCCGCGGGGGCTGGGCCTCGCGCGCCACTCGGCGGACATCGTGCTGGGCGGGCCGGACCCGATCGGCGCGGCCCTGGCGGGCTGGCTGGTGCGCGCGCGCTGCATGGTGCTCGCGCTGGACGCGGATTCGGTGCGGCGGTGGGGCCACGCCGGGCGCGGCGCCTGGAACACGCTCCACGCGTGGGCCGTGATCGACGAGGCCGACGGCGCGCTCCTGCAGGCGGACCCACGGGGGCCCGACCCGGAGCGGATCGCACTCTGGCCGCCGCAGGGCCCACCCACCGCTCCCGACGCCACGCATCCGGATACGGAGGTGCTCGAGCGGGTCTGCGAGCGGGCGCTGGCCCGGCAGCGCGGAGGAGCGCCGCGCGCGGGGGTCTTCATGGACCGCGACGGCACGCTGGTCGTCGAGCGGGGCTACCTCTCGGACCCGGCGGAACTCGAGCTCCTGCCGGGTGCGGTCGCCGCTCTGCACGAGCTCAAGGCCGCCGGCCTGCCGGTCATCGTGATCTCCAACCAGTCGGGCGTGGAGCGGGGCCTGTTCCCGTTGTCGCGCGTCTACGAGGTCATGGCGCGTCTGCGCGTCGAATCACGCGCCGCGGGGATCGAGCTCGACGGCATCTACTTCTGCCCGCACCGGCCCGAGGATGGTTGTGTCTGCCGCAAACCCGGCACCCGGCTGCTCGAGCGCGCCGCGGAGGACCACCTGCTGACGCTGCGGGGCTCCTTCATGGTGGGGGACAAGCTGCTGGACGTGGAGACCGTGCAGCGGGCGGGCGGGCGGGGCGTGCTGGTGCGGTCGGGGTACGGGCGCGAGCAGGAGCGCACGCTCGCCGGCGCGCTGCGGGGCGCCGTGCCGGACCACGTCTGCGACGATCTGGCGGGTGCGAGCGCGTGGATCCTGGCGACCCTGGAGTCGGCGGAGGAAGCCTAGGGACGCGGGTCGCAGCTGCGCGTGGCTACCGTCCGGCGGTCAGGTCGAGCTGGTAGCCCTGCCGGTCGCGCTGGCTGATGTAACGCAACTCGTACCCCGGGACCTGGAGCCGGTCGCGGGCCAGCCAGCGTTCCGAGACCAGCTCCTGAAGCCTGCTGGGGTAGCCGCCGTGCTCCAGCCGGTAGAGGTCCAGCGCCATGCGCAGGTCACGGACCTGGGCGGCCGCGAAGATGTCCATGCCGGCGGTCCGCGCAGCCGCCGGTGCGACGAAGTGCGAGGTCACGCGCAGGACGACGAACACGGCGATCAGCAGGACCGCCAGGCTGAGATCGCGCTCCCAGCGGGTCCGGGGTGGGCTCGCCGCGGCGGACGTCTTCAGCGGGGGCGGGGCCAGCCCGGGCTCGCGGCGCCCGACCGGCTCGACCCATCCCGCCTCCACCATGCGCTGCAGCGCTTCGTAGGTCTCGTACTCGGACAGCGGTGCGGCGGCCACCACTTCGTCCAGCGTGCGCCGGCCGTCGATGATGCCGAAGAGTTCGCGCTCCTCCTCGCCGAGATTCACGTTCGGGTCGGGCAGGTCGCGCAGCCCGAGGATCTGGTGCCGGTCGGGGAACATGGAGCCGTAGCGCTTCTGCTCGTCGGAGCGGCGCGCCACCTCCATGAGGATGCCCTCGATGCTCAGTCGGACGAGCGGGGGCTGGGTCCAGCGCAGGTGCGGATCGAAGCGGTAGGTCCCATCCTCCCAGCGGACCAGGTGCATGAGGTCGTCGAGGATCTGTCGCTCGACGAAGCTCGCCAGTTCCTCGGCGTCCAGGTAGCGACCGTTCAGGAGCAGGTCCTCGAGATCGCGGGACGATTCGCGCTGGATGGTGAGGATGCCCCGGTGCTGCTCCTCGGAGAGGCGATGCGCCTGCTTCAGGAACGCCAGCAACGGGTCGCCCTTGGCCAGGCCCGGAGTGCGGGTCGAGACCACGCGGCCGTCCTGCACGAAGATCACCACGTGCTGCGCGTTCTGTTCGAGCGTGAGGCAGCCGGTCTTCTTCTGCGTGCCCAGGAGCTGCAGGATCTCGCTGGCGGAGAAGTCGCGGAGGTTCCCCTGGAGGGCCATGATGACTCCTAGGCTGCCAGCGCCGAATGGTCGCGGCCGGAGAGGCGGATGCGGCTCCGGACCGGCGCGGCCTGCGCGGCTTCCGCCGCATCGGCGCGGCCCAGGCTGCCGAAGTAGCCCATGATGGAAATGGCGTAGATGGCCGCCCAGGCGCCGAGCTGGATCGCGAACGGCAGCTCCTGGACCGGGGCCGCGATCCGGGTCTCGTAGGAGAACGGCGTGCTGAAACCCGCCGCGACCGCCACCAGCGCAGCACTCACGGCCAGGAGCAGGACGGCGGGGAGCACGCGGCGGAACGTGAGCAGCCCGTAGCCGGGGATGAGCAGCGCGAGCGCGGTGCGCAGCCGGCGACGTGAGCGGCGCACCTGGCTGCGGTGCTGGAGCAGCAGGACGCGTCCGAAGTCCGGGGTCTCGGCGCGCGCCTCGACCGTGGCGCAGGCCGGGCAGAGCGCCGTCTCGCGCCGACGGCAGGCGCAGCGCCGGCAGATGATGGCGCCGCAGTTGCTGCAGGTGCGCAGGGGCACCGCGCTCTGCGTTCGCGCGCCCACGATCAGGGCGATCAGCGCGAGCAGGATCGCGGCGGCGCTGAAGCCCCAACCCGAGGCTTCGATGCTCGAGCGCCAGGCCGGTGGCGGGGCCCCGCGGCCGGCGGCCTCGCCCTGCCCTGCGGAGAGGGCGGCCCAGAAGGAGCGCGGCGCGATCCACTGGTCGACGAGCGGGAGGTCGCCGTCGTCGCTGGCCAGGGACTGGTAGGTCTTCACCAGGTCGAAGTTGAGCGCCGCCGCGCGCGAGAGCGCCTCGGTGGCGGCGCGGAAGTCGAAGCGCTGCGTGTAGATCTGCGAGGCGTTGAAGGCGGCCGCGGCGTTCGCCTGGTTCACCACTCCCGCCCGCCGGAAGGATTCGAGGGCCTCGTCGGTGCGTCCCTGCATGGCGAGGACGTTCCCGAGGTTGTTCAGGACACGGTCGTCGTCGGGCCACAGCTGCAGGGCGCGCCGATAGCCTGCCTCGGCGGCCGGCAGGTCCCCGTTGCGGCGGGCGGTCCAGGCGGCGGCGAACTGGAGGAAGGGGTTATCCGGGTTGCGCCGGCCGAGGGCGGCGAGCCGCTCCTGCTGGTCGTTCGAGGGCGACTCGGTCGCCACCAGCGGGACGGCGTGGAACGGTGGCTGCCCTTCGCGCAGGGGGACGCCGAGGTGATCGAGCGAGCCGACGGCCCAGGGCGCACCCACCAGGATGCCCAGGAGGCAGACGAAGACCGTGCGCTCGGAGATCTTGAGAGACGGCCACAGCAGGCCGAGGAAGAACATCGTGGGCAGCGCGAGCCCGAAGCCGGCGACGAACGGCAGGGCCAGGATGACCCACACCCACCAGCGCGCCGTCGTGGGGCTGGCGAAACGTGCGAGGCGTTCGGCCAGCGCGTGTCGCAGCTCACGGTTGTGCAGGCCCAGGAGGATGAGCCCTGCGGCGAGGAGCGCGAGGAAGAGCGACTGGTAGGCCAGGTAGAGCGCGTTGCCGAGCAGGGCGAGCTGGAGGAGGAAGTTCTGGCGGCCCAGGTCGATCACGCTGGCGTAGTGCAGCAGTGCCTGGCTCGGCTCGCGCAGCAGCAGCCATGAAGCCAGTGTCAGGTGCGGTGCGATGAACGCGGGGTCCAATTCCGCGGCGCCGCGCACCAGGCGGACGGCGTCGTCGCGGTCGCCCGACTCGGCCAGCACCAGGCCGCGCCGGTAGAAGAGACGGGCCTCGAGCGGCAGGCCGGCGAGATGGTTGCGCGCCCTGTAGTCCAGCCACGCAGGCAGGTCGTTCATGTCCCCGGGAGGCGGCACGGTGGTGACGGACGAGGGGACGCGCCTCGCCTGCATGCTGATCAACATCGGCCCGCCCGCGGGAGTCGTTCCGCGGTCGGTGGACGGCCCCCGGGAGGGAGCGGGGGTCTGGGCGCAGACGCCGCCGGCGACGATGGCGCCCTGAAGGAAGAGCGCAACGGCCATCACCAGGCTGCGGGGCAGCCGCAGCGCGGGAGGACGATGGAACCATCGGACCCTGCGCCGACCGGCGCGGGAACGTTGTCCGTCGGATTCGAGCATGGTGTCGCGGTCCCTTGACAGTCCCAGAGGGCGACCCTAACGTGCTTCGCTTCGACGGAGTTATCGGCGCCGGGAACGGCCCCCTTGAGGGGTTTGTGCCCCGGTCCGGGACCGGAAGCTTGGTGGGAGGGAAGGATGACCGGAGCGCCAGACGCCGCTTCGCCCTGGGTGCGCATCTGCGAGGGCCGGGCCCACGTGGGCTCGGTGGTGGAGGTGCGTGGGTGGCTGGACCACCATCGCTCGAGCGGCAAGGTCCAGTTCCTGGTCCTGCGCGACGGCTCCGGGACCATGCAGTGCGTGGCGGTGCGGAGCGACCTCCCGGCCGAAGAGTGGGATGCCCTCGGCGCGCTCACGCAGGAGTCCTCGCTCATCGTGCGGGGGAGCCTTCGGGCCGACGCGCGTGCCCCGGGTGGCGTCGAGATGGGTCTCCAGTCGGTGAGCGTGGTGTCGGTGGCCGAGGCCTACCCGATCACGCCCAAGGAACACGGCACCGACTTCCTCATGGACCACCGGCACCTGTGGCTGCGCTCGTCCCGGCAGCACGCGATCCTGAAGATCCGGGCGGAGCTGATCGGCGCCCTGCGCGACTTCATGGACGCCGAGGGATTCCTGCTGGTGGATTCGCCGATCTTCACCCCGAGCGCGTGCGAGGGCACGAGCACGCTCTTCGAGACCGAGTACTTCGACGAGAAGGCGTATCTCTCGCAGAGCGGCCAGCTCTACCAGGAGGCTGCAGCGCTCGCGTTCGGGCGCACCTACTGCTTCGGTCCGACGTTCCGGGCCGAGAAGAGCAAGACGCGCAGACACCTGATCGAGTTCTGGATGATGGAGCCGGAGTGGGCCTTCGCGACACTCGAGGACGTGATCTCGCTCGAGGAGCGGCTGCTCGTCTCGGTGGTGGGACGCATCCTCGAGCGCCGCGCCGAGGAGCTGAAGATCGTCGGGCGCGACACCACGGCGCTGGAGCGGGTGCAGGCCCCCTTCGCCCGCATGCATTACAGCGAGGCGGTCGAGCGCCTTCACGCCGCCGGCAGTCCCTTCGAGTGGGGCGGCGACTTCGGTGCGCCGGATGAGACGACGCTCTCGGAGCAGTTCTCCACGCCGCTGTTCGTGACGAACTACCCCGCCGCGGTCAAGGCGTTCTACATGGAGCCGGACCCGGCGGACGCCAGGCTCAGCCTCTCGTGCGACTGCCTGGCCCCGGAGGGCTATGGCGAGATCATCGGGGGAGGACAGCGCATGGCCTCGCTCGAACTGCTGACGCGCCGGATCGAGGAGCAGGGCCTGCCTCAGGAGGCCTTCGAGTGGTACAAGGATCTGCGTCGCTACGGCAGCGTGCCCCACGCCGGCTTCGGGATCGGCGTCGAGCGCACCCTCGCGTGGATCGCGGGGCTCGACCACGTGCGCGAGACCATCCCCTTCCCGAGGATGCTCAACCGGCTGAAGCCCTAGACCGAGGCGGCGGACCCCGGGCGCGGACGGGTCAGCGGACGCGCTGCAGGATCACGAGGGCGTTCCCGCCGCTGGCCTGCTCGTCCACGACGGCGGCCTGCACGTACCGGCTGAACAACGTGTCGCGCTCCGCGCGTGAGCGGAACGGCGTCCCTGCCCCGGCGAAGGCGGCCGGGTCGGTCATCGCGGACCGCCGGACGACGAGCCAGTCCGGTCGCTCGGTGCCGGCCACGTCCGCGTACCAGCCCGGTCCCTGCAGGCGGCGCCTCGCCACCGCGGGCGAGACCAGTCCCACCTCGTCCACGATCACGACCGGGTTCCGCCAGCCGACGAGGCCGATGGGCTCGAGCATCACCTTGTCGCCGGGGCGCACGTGGTCACGGAGCCAGTCGGCCACCGCGGCGAACCCGTAGTATTCGTTCTGGGCCCGGCCGACATAGAGGTTGCGGGCGTCCACCCACATGGTCGCGACCAGGAGCGCGATGCTGGCGTAGAGCAGGCCTCCACGCACCAGGCGCGGCAGGCCGACCGCGGCCAGCGCGGTCACCCCCGCGAGCGGCAGCAGGAGGTACCAGTAGAAATACGCCACGCCGAGCAGCGCGTATCCGAGCCACACCACGAGGCACGCGCCCACGGCGAGTGCCAGCGCGCTGCCGCGCCGGCGCCAGAGCGCGATGGCACCGGCCACGGCCGCGGGGCCGAGCAGGACGGAGAGGGCGGAGAGGTGGCGGGCCTCGCCCGTGGAGAGCATCCCCGGGAGGCGGAGCGGCAGAGCCCAGCCCCACCAGTAGCGGCCGGCCCAGGGGCCCGGGGTGCCGTAGACGCTCGACTTGGCGATCACGCTCTGCGGGATCGGGTTGCCGAAGTAGGCCCAGAGCGCGGCGACGCCTGCCGCGAACACGGCCAGACCCACGACGCGGTCGCGCGGGCGGGCGCCGAGCGCGAGGACGGCGGCGCAGGCCACGCCTTCGGGGCGCCACAGGGCCAGCAGGCCGAGCAACGGTCCCGCTCCCACGCTGCCCCGGCGCGCCGTCACCGCGGTCAAGGCGATGAGCGTGAGCATGGCGCTGCTCTCCATCCCGGAGACGGCCACCACGGAGAAGTAGGGCCAGACGGCGAAGAAGAAGGTGAAGCACCAGGCCGCCGCGCGGGCGCGGCCCCCCGGGCCATCCGCCTCGCGTTCGATCAGGTGGCCGACCAGCAGCAGGGTCAGGCCGTCCGCGAGGAGCGTGGTGGCGCGCGTCCACAAGACGGGATCCTGGGCCAGGGCGCAGCCGAGCGCCGTCCAGAGGGTCCATGCCGGGGACGAGAAGCCGAAGACGGGGTCGCCGGGGTTGTACACGAGTCCATACCCGTTGGCGAGGTGGCGGGCGTAGCGGAAGGTGATGTAGGCGTCCTCGGAGGCCACCGGCAGAGCGAATGCGGCGTAGACCCGCGCCAGCACGAGCAGCATCAGAGGCAGCAGGAAGGGCCCCAGCGGGTCCAAGAGTTCGCGCGGTCCGGGCAGGACACCGAGGTGTCCCCGAACGGCCGGCGCGGGCGCGCCGGCCGTTCGGGCGGGGCGCGCTGCCTCGGGGGTCGGCGGGCTGGTCGGGCGATTCCTGGTCATGGGGGAGCCGCGCGGGCGGAAGTCGCCGGGAAAGGGAAAGGGGAGTCCACGACAGGCCCCAAGGGTAGGCTTGACGTGTCCGCGTCGCTGAACAAGATGCTGACTTCGCCTGGAAGCGGGACGCGAAACGGTCGGGGGACTCCCCACTTCATCCGGTGTCGGGGCCGCGATTGACGCTCGCACGGCCACTGACGGGAGTCTAGCGAATCGGCGGAACCCGGGGCAAGGGCAAACGGTGCGCCGGGGTTCGCAGGGGCTTGACACCCCCTCCACGCCCTCCTAGTGTGGCCGACTCGTGTTTCATGCGATGGCGCGGGCAGACGGCCGGAAGTCGAGGGTAGGGCAGGCTTTGATTGACAAGGCGCGACTCCGTTTCCTAGACTCTATTGGCTTCGGCGTCCGGGATCGCCATGGCCCGAAAGGGTCGCGGTGGGTGTTGGTATTCCTGCTGGTGCTGGCAGCATCCGCAGGCTGCGCCTCCCAGCGACGCCCAGGCGTCGTGGAAGACTCGCTGACGAGCGGGCGTATGACCATCGTGTGTGCTCCAGAGGCCCGCGACCTCATCGTCCGCGAACGGGATGCCTTCCAGGCGCTCTATCCCCAGGCGAGCATCGAGGTTCGGACCGGCACCTCCCGGGACGCGGTGAGCGAGTTGTTCGCTGCCCGCTGCGGAGCGGGGGTGATCACCCGGGAGCTGGCGCCCGAAGAGCGGGCGGCGGCGGTCAAGGGTGGACTGGAGTTGGAGGGTTATCGTTTCGCCCGGGACGCACTGGTGGCGGTCGTGCACCCGTCGAATCCCGTGCAGAACATCTCGTTGCCGAAGCTGCGGGCGGTCTACGCGGGAGAGGTGCGGGAGTGGTCGCAGTTGGCGGGCGCGCGACAGGGCATCCGCCCGGTGATTCAACCGATGGAGTCTGACGTGACGGCGTTCTTCGTCGAAGAGGTCATGGGAGGGGATGCGATCAGGGCCCGCGTCCTCACGGAGGGGTCGGATTCCGCCGTGGTCGCGAGCGTCCTGCGGGACCCCCAGGCGATCGGATACGTGACCCTGGCGTGGGCGGAGCGCGGCGCACGGCCCCTGCGGCTCGCGCCGCTGACCGGGCTGGCCTACACGCTGCCTGACGCGGAGACCGTCTACGGCGGCAAGTACCCCCTCTGTCGCTTCTTCAACTGCTACGTGAGGCCGGGCGGACCCCAGCTCGCGAGCGGATTCGTCACGTTCATCACCAGTACGGATGGGCAGAGGATCGTCCATGAAACCGGCTTCGTGCCGACCTCGGTGCCGGTGCGCTTCGTACGCCGCTCCCCGATGCTCAAGAGCCATTGACAGGAGAACGGACCCGAACGCCATGAGAACCCCGAGCGCTTTTCGAACGAATCTCTGGCTGCTGGCCGTGCTGGCCGGAGCAATGCTCACCGTGATGCCCGGGACGCTGCGAGCCGACGAGCTCCGCGACGGACGCGCCGCGCTGCAGGCGGGCCGGCTGGACGACGCGATGCGCTTCTTCGAGCAGTCGGCCGCCCAGGGCAGCGCCGAGGGACGCGCTGGCGTCGGCCTGGTCTGGCTCAAGCGGCACCAGCTGGTCAATGCCCGGGAGGCGTTCGAGCTCGCCGAGAAGATGGACAATCAGCTCGCCATGGCGCACTACGGGCAGGCGGAAGTGCTGCGGCAGCTCGAGAAGTGCGAGGAGGCCGTGCCCAAGTTCCAGCGCGCGGTGGAATTGGACCGCCGCTACCCGGAGGCGCAACTCGGCCTGAGCGCCTGTTACACGCAAATCGGCCGTTACGCGGAGGCCGTCGCCGCGGCGAACCGCGGGCTCAACTGGGGCACGAAGTGGCGGCCGCAGTTCCTGATCGCGCTGGGCAACATCGCGCTGGCCCGGGACTCCCTGCGCGATGCCGGCATCTGGTACACCACCGCTGCGCAGGATTCGCCGGATGACCCGGCCACCCACCGCGCGCTGGGTGATTTCTACGTCAAGCGCGGCACCTTCGACCTCGCCTATCCCGAATACCAGTCGGCCGTGGCACGCGATTCGGGCAACGTCGAGCTGCATTTCGCGCTGGGGCAGGCGCTCTTCTACGGGCAGCGCTACGACTCCGCGCTCGAGGAGTTCCAGTGGGTGGTCGCCCGTGACCCCGAGTTCCCGGCGGCCCAGCTGGCCCTGGGCGACCTGCTCTACCGCTCGGGCAAGGCCGCCGCGCGACGCTACGCCGAGTCACGGGCGCCGTTGGAGAAGTACGTGCAACTCCGGCCGGACGACCCCAAGGGTTGGAGCGTGCTCGGGCGCGCCTACTACTACATCGGGCTCGCCGACAAGGATTCCACGCTCAAGGACAAGGCGCTCGAGGCCCTGGACAAGGCGGAGAGCCTCGGGGACAAGACGAAGGAGATGTACACGATCCGCGCACGGCTCCACATCGACCGCCGGGAGTTCGAGCAGGCGGGGGCCGACTATGACCGCGCCGGAAACGACCTGCCGCCGGAGGACCTCTACCGGCAGGCCCGCATGCTGAGCATCCAGAAGAACTTCGTTCGCGCGGAGTCGCTCTACTCGGTCATCGTGGATCGTGACTCGACCTCGCGACTGGCGCTGATGGTCCTGAACGAGATCGGGAAGATGCGTTTCGGGCAGGCGGCGGATTCCGCGAAGGTGGACAAGGCCGCGGCGGCCCCCCTGTACCTGCAGACCATCGACATCTTCCAGCGCCGGATCTCGCTTGACCCGGGCAACGACGAGGCCTACTACTACGTCGGTTTGTGCCATCGGGAGTTGGGACAGTACCCGGAAGCGATCGCCGCGATGCGCCAGTCGGCGAACCTCGCCGATGGCAAGGTGGACCGCCACTTCTGGCTCGGGCTCCTGTACGTGCAGGCGGATTCCGTCGATCAGGCGCAGCAGGAGTTCCAGCGCGTGGTCGAGCTCGACACCGGAAGTTCGAACAACAAGGCCATCGCGCTGCGGCAACTCGGCTACTATCGGCTGCTCCGGAAGGAGTACGGGGGGGCTATCGAGTTCCTGGAACAATCCGCCAGCATCAATCCCAAGGATGCCGGGACGCTGCTGTGGCTGGCGCAGGGCTACCAGAACTCGGGCAATCGCGGGCGATCCGCGGAGAACTATCGGCGGGTGCTGACGCTGGACCCGGGTAACGCGGACGCACGAAACGGCCTGAAGATCCTTGAGGGCGGAGCCAGATAGGGAGGAGTCCCATGAAGCAACGCCAGGTGGGCAGCATCTTCATCGTCACGCCGAAGGGGTACCTCACCGGTGGCAAGGAGACGGACGACCTGGAGCAGGCCATCAAGCTGCTCAGCGAAGCCGACAGCAAGAACCTGATCATCAATCTGGCCGAGGCGCAGCACCTCAATTCGACCGCGCTCGGCGTGCTCATCTCGGCGCACTCGAACTTCGTCCGCCGCGGAGGGCAGATGAAGCTCTGCTCCGTGGACAAGCGCATCGAGAACATCTTCGTCATCACCAAGCTGTCCCTCGTATTCGACGTCTATGCGAGCGAGGAGCTGGCGATCGCCAGCTTCGCCGAGAAGGGCTGAGTCCGGCCGGAGTGGCCACCCTGCCCATGGAGGGGGGCCTCGAGACCGGGAAGGGAGCGAACGTGTCCGTGCGCCGAAGCGTGGTCCAGAACGTCGTCGTGCTGTCCGTGAAGGGCAGTTTCTTCGGGGATCGTGAGACGGACGAGCTGCAGAAGGCCATCCTGGACGAGGCGGCCACGGCGAACACCCGGCTCGTGCTGGACATGAGCGATTGCCAGGCGCTGAACTCGACCGCGCTCGGTGTCCTGA
Organism: Candidatus Eiseniibacteriota bacterium; assembly: GCA_025357055.1. Lineage (GTDB taxonomy): Bacteria > Eisenbacteria > RBG-16-71-46 > RBG-16-71-46 > RBG-16-71-46 > JANXPZ01. The sequence goes on from JANXPZ010000033.1 coordinate 17,350, forward strand.
TGCGCGGATATGCGAACTACCGGGGACGCGGCGGCGAGATCAAGCTCTGCGGCCTGGGCAAGCGGATCAAGGATCTTTTCACCATGACGAAGCTCATCATGGTGTTCGACCACCACGAGACCGAGGATGCGGCGATCGCGGCGTTCGCGGGGTAGGGTGGAGTCTCAGCCCCGCTGACCGGGCGGGCGCGTCACACATCACGAAGGGATGCGGGGTGTCTCGAAGGAGACGCGCCGCCTCCGGTTCGACGGGAAAGGCCTGTTCGAACCCAAAGGACCAGCCTGCAGGGGCGTTGTCGCGACCTCCGCGGGGGTTGGAGGAAGGAAGTCCAAGCATGAGCCGTTTCATCGTCCCTCTCGGATTCATTCTGGCCCTGGCAGTCTCGATCCTCGTCTGGTGGAATCTTCCGGCGCTTGGCCCGCTCGGCGAGCAGATGAAGGCCGGTGGCCCGCTGGTCGCCATGTTGATCCTGCTCCTCATCCTCGAGGTCGCGTTCATCATCGAGCGGACCTGGAGCCTCAAGAAGGCGCAGGGCACCGGCAGCATGCCGGAGTTCCTGAACAACGTCCGCAAGAAGCTGCACACCGGGGACATCGACGGCGCCATCAAGCTGTGCGGGCAGCAGCGTGGCTCGGCCGCCAACGTGATCCGCGCCGGCCTCGAGCGCTACCAGACGGTCCGTGCCGAGGGCGCCCCGCGTGAGAAGATCGTCGCCGACACGCAGGCCGCCATCCAGGAGGCCAACGGCCTCGAAGTGCCGCTCCTCGAGCGCAACCTGATCGCGCTCTCCACGATCGCCTCGGTCGCCACCATGGTCGGGCTGCTCGGGACGGTCATCGGGATGATCCGGTCGTTCGCGGCGCTGGGTACCAGCGGCGCGGTCGATGCGCAGAAGCTGGCCGTCGGCATCTCGGAGGCGCTCATCAACACCGCGGGCGGCCTCTTCATCGCCATCGCGGGCATCGTCACGTACAACGTCTTCGTGACGCGCGTGGACAACTTCAATTACATGATGGACGAGGCCTCCTACGAGGCGGTCCAGCTGCTCGCCTCGACGACGCACGAGCGGAAGTAAGGGAGCGCGCGGATGCTCAAGAAGAAGCGTCGCATCGGTATCAGCATCGATATGACGCCGATGGTGGACGTCGCGTTCCTGCTTCTCATCTTCTTCATGACGACGACGCAGTTCGAGCCGCCGGACCAGGACAAGGTCACGCTGCCGGAGTCGAACTCGGAGCTGAAGGTGCCCGAGAGCGGCGTCATCACGATCGCGGTCACCGCGCCCAAGCCGCCGACGAACGCCTCGCGGGTGAAGCTCATCTACCAGAAGGGCGGCGGCAAGGTCGAGCAGCTGGTGAACGTCGACAATCTGACCGAGGACCTCACGAACTGGCTCAAGGACGCGCGTCGCGCCCAGCCCACGGCTCGGATGATCGTCAAGATGGACAAGGACGCGCAATTCGGCATCATGGCCGACATGATGGATGCCCTGCAGGCGGCCAACGCTCCGCGCTTCAACGTGATGACGGAGCTCGGCATGAAGGGCGGCTTGATGGGCAAGAAGGAACCCAAATGATCGCGAATCCCCGAGGAGGTGAGACTCCATGGGTGCAGTAGACGCCCCACAGCCGCGCAGCGGTAAGAAGAAGGGCGGGAAGCGGGCCAAGCGGCGGGTCGGCATCCGCATCGACATGACACCCATGGTGGACGTCGCCTTCCTGCTGCTCATCTTCTTCATGGTGACCACGGTGTTCCGGAAGCCGCAGGCTCTCGAGATCAACCTGCCGCCGGACAACAAGTCGACGGTGTCCGTGGCGCAGTCGAAGGTGCTCGAGATCCGCGTCCTGCCGGATCGCGCCTACTGGCGGAATTCGGCGGATCCCTGGGCTCGAGCGGCGGTGGTGGATCTGGCGACGATCTTCACGAAATACAGCAGCGACGCAGCGAAGATCGTGCTCGTGAAGGTGGACCGCGAGGCGAGGTTCAACGACATGGTCAACATCATCGACGAACTCGACCTCGCCAAGCTCACCCGCTTCTCCCTGCAGACGCTGAAGCCGGAAGAGAAGAAGGAGGTCGAGACGCTATGACGACCCCCCACGATGACATCTCGCTGTTCGAGTTCATGCCCTACGGGGCACCCGAGCTCAAGCAAGTCGCGAAGAAGTACATGGTCCGGGCGATCCTCGTGTCGTCCGGGGCGTGCATCGCGCTGTACGGGCTGGGCGTCGGCGGAGGTGCGTTGCTGGCCCGGGCCCCCAAGGAGACGAGCGTGATCATCGTGCCGTATCGCGAGATCAGCGCGCCTCCGCCGCTCTCGAACGACACTCCGCCACCCCAGGTGGCGGTGGCCACGACGGTCGCCGCGCCCGCCGCGGCGATCCCGGTGCCCGTTCCGGACGCCGAGGCTCCGATGGAGCAGACCATCAAGTCCCAGGAGGAGATCGCGGCGGCGACCCCCAGCATGACCAGCCAGGACGACAAGGGGGCGTCGATCGTCATCGCCTCCCCGTCGGACGACGAGCTGCCGAAGTACGGTGACTACGTCTACGTCGAGGAGTTCCCGGAGGCCATCACCAGGGTCCCTCCCGTGTATCCGGACATCGCCCGCGAGGCGGGCGTGGACGGCACCGTGATGGTGCAGGCGCTGGTGGGCCGGGACGGCAGGGTCAAGGACACACGACTGGTGGACAAGAGTGGCAAGGTCGTCACCGCGTCGATCCCGATGCTGGACGCCGCGGCGATCGCGGCAGTGCGGCAGTGGGTCTTCAAGCCGGCGCTCTCCAACAACAAGCCGGTCGCGGTGTGGGTCGCCGTGCCGCTGAAGTTCTCGCTGCGCTAGGGTCCTGGAAGTGCAGGGGCGTGGTCGGCCCCGATGGATGGGGACGGGGGGCCGATCCAGGCCCCCCGTTTCCGTCGTTTGCGCCGGGGAGGGGCGCCCACCCGCCGCGGGGGACGCATCCGGAGGCGATTTTCCCGCGCCCGTTGGCGCCCGTTTGCCTTGCTGGAGGGGAGTCCATACTCTCCGTGGGTTCAGGTGCAGGCCCGAGTCACCCCCCCCCTGGGAGGCAGGCATGGAGACCACGACGCAGCCTCTTACGGCCCCCGCGCAGCCCGAATCCGCGATGTCGATCTGGAGCCGCTCCGTGGCGATGTTCGCCCGGCCCGCGCAGGCGTGGACCGGCCTCGAGCGCAGGGGCCAATGGTGGTTCCCGCTGATCCTCGCCACGCTGGTCTCGCTGATCGGCACGGGGCTGACCTACCAGCGGGCCCTGGTCCCCACCCAGCTCGCGCAGCTGGACCGCCAGGCGGAGGCGGGGCAGATCCCCCCGGACGCGCTCGACCGGATCGAGCAGCAGATGTCCAGTCCGACGACCGTGGCGATCACGCTGGCTTCGATCGTCGTGGTCCTGCCGCTGATGACCCTGGCCTTCGCCGTGATGCCCTGGCTGGCCGCGGGCTTCCTGCTGGGTCGCAAGTTCCGGTATCGGGATGCCTTCGTGGTCACGACCTGGTCGGGGCTGGTGAGCATCCCGGCCCAGATCCTGACCTCCGTGCTCGCCTGGACGAACGAGACGATGACCAACCTCCACATCGGCTTCGGCGTGCTCCTGCCGGTGGAGGACCCGCCCTCCAAGCTGATGGTGGGGCTGGGGACGTTCCTCGACCAGGGCATCGGCCCATTCGCGCTCTGGTCGGTGGCGGTGCTGGCACTGGGGACCGCGGCGCTCTCGGGGGCCCCGCGCCGGTCCGTGATCCTCGTGCTGGGCGGCATCTGGCTGGTCGTGCTCGCGATCATCTCCGTCCTGGCCGCGGTCTTCGCCCCGGGCGCCTGAACGCGGGCCCTCCATGCAACACTTTCGTCACCATCCCGTATAGGACAACAGGTGCGCCCGCGTGCACGGGCGCCATCCACGGAGGATACGCATGAGAAGGACGAGCCGGACCATCGCCAGCCTTGCCCTCGCGGGGGTCGTCTGGCTTGCGCCGGGCGCCGCAGCGCAACCCGTGCTCACGGCCGACGAGGCGGTGAAGATGGCCCTGCAGCGGAACAGCCGGATCATCAACGCCAGCGCCGACCTGCTGAGCGCGCGCGGCAGCCTTTACCGCGCCTACTCGGGTGTGCTGCCGACGGTGTCGGCGGGGCTGGCGCGAACCGGGTCCTGGAACGAGAACAAGCCGGGCACGCAGGCGTTCGCAGGGACCACGTTCGAGACTCCGCTCCGGTCGGAGAACTACCAGACCGAGCCGGGCCTGAGTGCGAATTGGAACGTCCTCAACCTCTCCGCGCTCTCGGCGCTCTGCTCGGCCCGTTCCGGGCTGAAGGGGACGGCCTTCCAGCGCTTGGCCACCCGGAACCTGGTCGCGCTGCTGGCACGTCAGCAGTTCTACGAGGTGGTGAAGGCGGCGAAGCTGGTGGAGGTGAACGACAACGCGCTCCAGCTGGCGCGTGACAACGAACGTCGCGTGCGCGTGCTCTTCGAGGTGGGGTCGGTCTCGCGCAACGACCTGCTGAAGAGCAGGGTCCAGACCGCCCAGGGACAGCTCGACTCGATCGGCGCGCTCCAGGCGCTGCTGGTGCAGCGCAACTCCCTGGCGACCCTCATCGGCGTCGAGGAGGCCAGGATGGGCGAGGTGGACACCGTGCTCGCGGTCACGCCCCGGGACTACGACGAGGCGGTCCTCCTCCAGGAGGCCGAGGCGAACCGCCCCGACCTGAAGGCCGCCGCCGCCGGCGTCCGCTCGGCGCGCGCGGCAGTGCTGTCCGCGCGGCTGCAGCGCCTGCCGTACGTGAGCCTGTCGGGGAGTGCCACCTACAACCCGGTCACGAGCAGCAAGAGCACGCTGCGCAAAACCAATGGCAGCGAGTTCGATCGGAGCAGCCGGTCCGAGTCGAAGCAGCAGCTGGGCGCGCGCCTTGCCCTGAGCTGGAACCTGTTCGACGGGCTCTCGACCGACGCCAGCATCGCCTCTGCGCGCGCCGGACTCCTGCGGGCCCAGGACACCTACGACGTGCTGCGGCGCGATCTCGCCGGCGAGGTCCACCAGGCCACGCTCACCTACCAGCAGGCGCTGGCGGCGCAGAACGTGGCGGGCAGCGCGGTGGAATCGGCGACCGAGAGCATGAAGCTCACGCAGCAGAAGTATAACGTCGGATCGGCGACCATCCTTGACCTCATCGACGCCCAGGTGCAGCTGCAACGTGCGCAAAGCCAGCTCGTATCGGCGCTCGCGGGGATCCGCGTCGCCGAGGCGCGTCTCGACCAGGTGCGCGGCCGCGGCGTCTGACCCGGAAGAAAAGGAGTCCCTCAGGTGAAGAGCAGGAAGTGGTTGTGGATCGGTCTGGCCGCCGCGGTGGTCGTCGCGCTCGTGGTCGCGAACGTCGTCCGCAGCAAGGCGGGCAAGGTGGAATCGGTGCAACTGGCGCGCGTGCGGGTGGAGGACATCACCTCGCGGGTGCGGGCTCCGGGGAAGATCGAGGCGAAGACCCAGGTCAAGGTGAGCGCGGACATCATGGGGAAGATCGTCGTGCTCGCCGTCAAGGAGGGCGACCGCGTCCGCAAGGGGCAACTCATGCTGCAGCTCGACGATACGCAGTACCGTGCGTATGACGGGCAGGCCCGCGCCACGGCTGCGAGCGCCCGGGCCCGCGCCCGGGAGGCGGAGCAGAGCCTCAAGGGGGCCGAGGCCATGTATCGGAGGCAGGTGGCGCTCTTCGAGCAGAAGCTGCTGTCCGACGCCGAGAAGGACCAGGCCGACAGCGCGATCGAGGCCGCCCGGAGCGCGGCACAGGCCGCCCGGCAGGAGGTCGCCCGCGCGGACGCCACCGTCATCGCCGCGGCCGACAACCTGCGCAAGACACGCTTCGTCGCCCCGTTCGACGGGGTGGTGAGCGCGCTGAACGTCGAGGCGGGCGAGAACGTGATCACCGGCACCATGAACAACCCGGGCACCGAGATCCTGGTCGTCTCCGACCTCTCGCGGATGCTGGTGAAGGCCGATGTGGACGAGACCGACGTGGTGGACATGAAGTTCGGGCAGAAGGTGAAGATCACGGTGGACGCGCTGCCCGACACCTCGTTCCCCGGCACGGTCACCGAGGTCGGCAACACGGCGAAGCGCTCGCTCACCTCGTCGCTCGAGGGGCAGACCAACTTCGAGGTCAAGGTCGTGTTCGACCGCGATGTGCCCCAGGTGCGGCCGGGGATGACGGCCGACGTCGAGATCGAGACCGCGACCCACGCGAAGACGCTGAGCGTGCCCATCCAGACCGTGGTCGTCCGCACCGAGCGCGAACTGGAACGCGCCGCCCGCAAGCCCGGCGCCCGCGCGAAGCGCAAGGCCGGCACCGCGCTGGCCGCAGAGGACGACACCGTGGGCCGCAAGGACAAGGAGATCACGGGCGTCTTCGTGGTCGGCAAGGACAACCTCGCGAAGTTCGTGCCGGTCCGCACCGGGATCGCGAGCGAGTCCGCGATCGAGCTCTTCGGCGCGGTCAAGGGTGGGGAGGTGGTCGTGGCGGGGCCCTACAAGGCGCTGCGCGACCTCAAGCCGGGCGCCAAGGTGAAGCGTGAGAAGACCGCTGCCGCCCGAGAGCGCAAGTAGGCGGGCATGCTCATCGCCATCCGCGACCTGCACCGCGTCTACCAGGTGGGCAGCGACGAGGTCCACGCCCTGAACGGCGTGAGCCTCGACATCGAGCGCAACGAGTACCTCGCGATCATGGGCCCCTCGGGCTCGGGCAAGTCCACGCTCATGAACATCGTGGGCTGCCTCGACACGCCGTCGCGGGGTTCGTACAGGCTCAACGACCGTGAGATCGGCGCGCTCTCGGACGACGAGCTGGCCGGCATCCGCAACCAGGAGATCGGGTTCGTCTTCCAGACCTTCAACCTGCTCCCCCGGGCGGACGCACTCCACAACGTCGAGCTGCCCCTGATCTACGCCGGATACAAGCACGAGGAGCGGCGGCGGCGCGCGAAGGAGGCGCTCGAACTGGTCGGCCTGGGAGATCGCATGAAGCACCGGCCGAACGAGCTCTCGGGAGGGCAACGCCAGCGCGTGGCCATCGCGCGGGCGCTGGTGAACCGCCCCAGCATCATCCTGGCCGACGAGCCCACCGGGAACCTGGACAGCGCGACGGGCGAGGAGATCATGGCCGCCTTCGAGCGCATCTGGGAGCAGGGCAACACCGTGATCCTCGTCACCCACGAGGCCGACATCGCTGCTCATGCCCGGCGCGTGGTGCGCATGCGGGACGGTCACATCGAGAGCGACGGCCCGGCGCCCGGGCGCATGCCGGTCGCCCCGATCGCGGTCTCATGAATCTCCGCGAGAGCATGGGCATCGCCCTGCGGGCCCTGCGGGCGAACAAGCTGCGGTCCTTCCTGACCCTGCTGGGCACCATCATCGGGGTCGGCTCGGTCATCTTCGTGCTCTCGGTCGTCGAGGGGCTCAACCGCTACGTCTCGGAGAAGATGCTCAACGCCGGGGCGAACGTCTTCTGGATCGACAAGTACGGCCTGATCACCAGCGAGGATGCGTTCCAGGAGGCGCAGAAGCGCCCCGACATCACGCTCGAGGACGCCGATGCGCTCCGACTCTCGCTGCCCCACGCCCGCATGGTCGTGGCGATGGCGGATGCCAGCGGCCCGGTGCGCCACGGCAACAAGGTGATCCGGGGGGTGGGGATCCGGGGCCGCGGAGCGGGTTACGACCTGATGGATGACCTCGCCATCGGCCAGGGCCGTCACCTGACCGAGTTCGACGACCGCCGCCGCCAGATGGTGTGCGTCATCGGGCCGGAGATCGCCGAGGAGCTCTTCCCGGGGCTGGAGTCGGTCGGGCGCCTGATCCGCGTGCGCGACTGGACCTTCGAGGTCGTCGGGGTGACGAAGGCGAAGGGCAAGATGCTGGGTCAGTCGCAGGACCGTTTCGTGGCCGTCCCGATCCACACCTTCCAGAAGTACTGGCAGGCGCGCGGCAGCTTCTACATCTCCATCAAGAGCGTGGACCAGCCCTCGCTGCCGGTGGCGGAGCAGGAGGCGCGCAATCTCATGCGCGCGCGGCACCACCTGCCGCCGGGCCGTCCCGACGATTTCGGCGTCACCACCGCCGACACCTACCTCGAGCTCTACCGGAACATCACCGGAGGCGTCTTCGCGCTCACGATCGGCGTGGCGATCATCTCGCTGCTGGTGGGCGGCATCGTGATCATGAACATCATGCTGGTCTCCGTGACCGAACGGACCCGGGAGATCGGGGTGCGCAAGGCGCTCGGCGCGCGCCGCCGCGACATCCTCACGCAGTTCCTGGCGGAGGCCTCGACGCTCTCGCTGATCGGCGGGCTGGTCGGGATCGGCGCGGGCGTGGTGTTCGCCCTGCTGGTCGGACTGGTGACTCCGCTGCCCTCGGCCGTGAGCGTGCCATCCCTCTTCCTGGGGCTCGCGATGTCGTGCCTGGTGGGGGTGTTCTTCGGCTCCTATCCGGCCTGGCGAGCCTCCCGCCTCGACCCCATCGAAGCGCTGCGCTACGAGTGACCATGGACCTCCCGCTGCTGCTCGAGACCTTCGGGATCGCCGGAAAGGCCCTGGCCGCGAACCGCATGCGGTCGATGCTCGCCCTGCTGGGCATCGTCATCGGGGTGGCCACGGTGATCGGGATGGTGTCGCTGGTGAACGGCTTCCAGCGCTCCTTCGAGCAGAGCATCCGTTCAATGGGGTCCAACACCATCTACATCCGGCGGATCCGGCCCGGCGTGAACTTCGGCAACGACATCCCCGACAGCCTCCGCCAGCGCAAGGCGTTCACGATGGAGGACGCGCGCGCCATCCTCGAACAGGCTCCCGCCGTCCGCGCCATCGCGCCGCTGAAGTACCCGTACGAGGGCGTGCGCATCGGCTTTCGCGACAAGCTGACCAAGGTCACGTTCGTCTTCGGAACGAACGAGGACTACACGCTGGTCCACGGCTATGAGCTCGGCCGCGGGCGCTACTTCACCGCGCAGGAGATCGAGCGCCGGGCCAACGTCGCGGTCCTCGGCGCGGACACGCGGGAGGCGCTCTTCGGCAACCGGGACCCGCTGGGGCACACCATCCGCCTGGCGGGCGTGCCGTTCACGGTGATCGGCGAGTACACGCCCAAGGGGAAGCTGCTCGGGAACAATTTCGACGAGGTGGCGACGGTCCCGTACACGGTGGTCGACAAGTACTTCCCCGCGCCCTCGGATGCGCCGCCCTGGTTCCCCCGGCGCGGCGAGTTGTTCCTGGACGCCATCGCGGTATCGCCCGAGCTGAACGCCGAGGCGCAGCGCCAGATCATGGAGGTGCTGCGGGTCCGGCGGAACCTGCCCAGCAACAAGCCCAACGACTTCGTGGTGATCACCGACGACGCCTTCATGACCCTCTACAACACGGTCACCGGCGGGATCGTGGCGGTGATGCTGCTCATCTCGGGCGTGTCGCTGCTGGTGGGCGGCATCGGCGTGATGAACATCATGCTGGTGGCGGTGACCGAGCGTACCCGGGAGATCGGCCTGCGCAAGGCCGTGGGGGCCCCGCGTCGCGCGATCCTCACCCAGTTCCTGGTCGAGGCGGTCGCGCTCACGGCGCTGGGGGGCGCGATTGGCGTCCTGCTGGGGGCGGCGATCGCGGTGCTGGTGAAGGCGTTCTCGCCGCTGCCGACCTTCGTGTCGCCGTGGTCCGTGGTGGTCGGGTTGCTGTTCTCGGCGTGCGTGGGGGTGTTCTTCGGGCTGTATCCCGCGCTGCGCGCCTCCCGGCTGGACCCGGTGGACGCCCTGCGCTACGAGTAGCCGGGCCGCGCCGAAACGCCGCGGGCGCGGCCCGGCGGCCGCGCGCCACTCCTGCTATATTCCGGCCATGTCCCCGCGCGCCCGCACTCCGCGTCCGTCCCGGGCGCGGCCCGAGCCGCCGGCCGATGCCGCCGGCCCGCCGGTCGCCGGGCGTTCCGGGCGCGGACTGTCCGACATCGTCATCCACGGCGCGCGCGAGCACAACCTCCAGAACCTGACGCTGAGGCTGCCCCGCCAGAGCCTGATCGTGATCACCGGCGTCTCGGGCTCGGGCAAGTCCTCGCTCGCCTTCGACACGCTCTACGCGGAGGGGCAGCGCCGCTACGTCGAGTCGCTCTCCGCCTACGCCCGGCAGTTCCTCGGACAGATGGAGAAGCCCGAGGTGGACGCCATCGAGGGCCTCTCCCCGGCGATCGCGATCGAACAGCGCAGCGCGGGCTCGAACCCGCGCGCGACCGTCGCCACCATCACCGAGATCTACGACTACCTGCGGCTCCTTTTCGCGCGGCTCGGAGTGCAGCACTGCCCGGGCTGCGACACCCCGATGCGCCGCCAGAGCGTGCAGGAGATCGTCGACGCGGTCGCGGCGCGCTTCGGCGGCGTCCGCATCGCGCTGCTCGCGCCGCTGGTGCGCGGGAGGAAGGGCGAGTACCGCAAGGAGCTCGAAGCGGTGCACCGGCAGGGCTACCTGCGGGCGCGCATCGACGGCGAGTGGGTGGAGCTGGACGAGCCGCCGAAACTGGCGCGCACCAGGCGTCACGACATCGACGTGGTGGTGGACCGGCTGACCGTGGACGAGGGCGCGCGGTCGCGACTCGCCGACTCGCTCGAGACCGCGCTCAAGCTCGGGGGCGGACTGGTCGCGGTGGCGCGGGCGGAGGGCACGCGCGGCGCGGGCGGGGAGGACCTGCTCTTCAGCCAGGGTGCGGCGTGCCCGAAGTGCGGCACGAGCGTCGCGGAACTGCAGCCGCGCAGCTTCTCCTTCAACTCGCCGTTCGGTGCGTGCCCGACCTGCGAGGGGCTCGGGAGCCTGCTCAAGGTGGACCCCGAGCGCGTGGTCCCGGACCCGTCGCTCTCGATCGAGGACGGCGCCATCGCCGCCTGGGGTGACGCTGGCGGCACCTGGGTGGGAGGGACGCTCAAGTCGCTGGCGAAGAAGTTCGAGTTCTCCCTCCAGCAACCGTGGAAGAAACTGCCGCAACGCATTCAGTCGCTGCTGCTTCACGGCACGGGCGAGGAGGAGCTGCGTTTCGAGTACAAGATGCGGAAGGGCTCCTCCTGGGTCCACACCGGCGCCTTCGAGGGGGTGATCCGGAACCTGGAGCGGCGGCACCGGGAGACGACCAGCGAGCATATCCGGCGCTGGATCCACAGCCTGATGAACCCGCGCCCCTGTCCGGCGTGCGGTGGTCGCCGCCTGAAGCCCGAGAGTCTGGCCGTGCGGATCGAGGGACGCGACATCTCTGCCTGGGCCGCCTCGTCGGTGGAGGAGGCGCGCGCCGCCCTGGCCGCGCTGAGCTTCGAGGGGGCGCGCCGCGCGATCGCCGAGCCGGTCCTCAAGGAGATCGCGAGCCGGTTGGGGTTCCTGGAGGACGTCGGGCTGGGCTACCTGACGCTCGACCGCGCGGCGGCGAGCCTGGCCGGCGGCGA
>JANXPZ010000034.1 GCA_025357055.1 Candidatus Eiseniibacteriota bacterium
CGCATGTCCTGCTGCTGCTGTGGGGCCTGCCCCTGTTGCTGTTCCTCGAGTTCGGAACGATGAGCCTCTCCCACTACGTCCCGATCTTCAAGCGGACGCGATTCCTCACGGTGGTGCTCGCGCCGCTCTCGCTCCTGGCGGCCTCGATGCTCTGCGCAGTCGTGCCCTGGCTGCGCGAGCGCTGGCAGCGGGCACCCCGCTGGCGCGCGTGGCGCGCAGTGATCGTCTCGGGGGGCGTCTTCGCCCTGCTGGTGGGGCTGGCGGATTCGCTGTACGTGCTGCGCCGTGATCGCGCGCCGCTCGCCCTGGCGGGCGCGCAGACCCGGGCCGCAGCGGCCCTGCTGTCGTCCGATCCCGCGATGCCTGTCTTCCTCGATCATTGGCGGACGGCGTGCCGCCTGGCCTACTACCTCGATTTCCGGGGAGGCTCCAGCTTCTACCTCGGCGCGGAAGACCGCGCCCGCATGGTGCGCGGGACGGGCGCCGATGTCTCCCGCCTGCGCTACCTGTCCTGGTACCCGGACGCCGACAGCCTGCCGCCCGGTTTCATCGTCCTCGACGACGCCGTGCTGGATGCGGTGTCGAAGGCCGATTCCACCAGCACGGGCCCGTTCTTCGCCGGAGAGGTTCCCGCCTACGCCTCTCCGCCGCCGGCATCCTGGCGTCTGCTGCGACGCATCGGGCCCTGGAGGATCTACCTGAATCCGCCGGCGGCCGTGAGCTCGTCCGACCCGCCGCCGGCCTCGCGGCCGGAGTAGGCCGTCACGAGCCGTGGCGCCGCCTGAGGTCAGGCGACCGTTCGCCAGCAGGGCCGCTCGGGGCCGCGGGACGGCGATGCCGCCGTCCGGTCCGGGACGCGTGAGCGGGATCCCGAATGCCGCGGCGAAGGGCTATGATCGTGGCGTCCCCACGCTCGTTCGTCATGCTTCCGGGAGGTGGCCCGTGTCGACGAAGCTCCTGACCTCCGCGCTGGTCGTTCTCGGCCTGTCGCTTCCGCGCGTCTCATCGTCCGCCGCCATCACCGTCGATGGCACGCTCGACGCGGCCTACGGGACGGCGCTCAGCACGCAGACCACTGGGACCGTGGGGTGGCCCGACGCCAGCCTCGGCCTCGTCGGTGGCTCGAATGGGTATGAACTGGACCAGGCCTACGGCCTCATCTCCGATGGCGTGCTCCACCTCTTCCTTTCGGGCAACCTGCTCTGCCAGGGCAACCCGGTCGACCCCGGGATCTACACCTACAACCTGTACCTCTTCATCGACTCCGGGGCCGGTGGGCAGAACCGCCTGCGCGCCGACAACGCCGACCTGGACTACGGCGCGCTCAACCGGATGGCCGGCCTGACCTTCGATGCGGGCTTCGAGCCCGATACCTGGCTGGCCTGCCGCGGCTACACGCAGGACTTCTACGACCCGGCGAGTCCCTACACGCTGCATGCCTGGCGGGCCGCGCTGCTCACCGGCGGCGGTGGCGGCGGCGCCCTGCTGGGCACGACCGCTGCGGGCGGTCCCGGCACGCTGTCGGGCGGCACGAATCCGGATGGCATCCTGGTCACGATCGACAACCGCAACACCGGTGGCGTCACCGCCGGCTGCGGGGCCTCCTCCGGTGCGGGGGCCACGACCGGCGTCGAGTGGGCCATCCCGCTCGCGGCGATCGGCGATCCGGCCGGATGCGTCCGGGTGTGCGCGGTCGTGGCCACCAGCGCGGCCTACGCCTTCCTGCCCCAGGTCCTGGGCCCGCTTCCCGAGGGGACCTGCGCGCTGGGGGCGCCATCGGGGATCGACTTCAACCTCTACGCGGGCGAGCAATTCTTCACGGTGTGCGGCGATGAGGTGCCCGTCCGCACTTCCAGCTGGGGGCGACTGAAGACCTTGTACCGTTGAGCCCGCTCGATGGTCTCGTGATGGCCGGCCTCGAGCGGGCGGGATCGCTTCGCCCGTGCGGAAACCGTCCTTCCGATTTCGCTGTCGACCCGACGATGAGGTAGAATCTATCCGCTTTCGCGGTGCTCACTTCCCGCGCGGGCCAAGCGCCGCCCGGCGAGGGATCCGTCGGGCGGTTGCGTATTTCCCCGGGAACGTCCATGCGGCGGGCCCGGGCGTCCGGCGGGCGCTCACGCCTTCCGGCCGAGGATCAGGAGGGTCAGGTCGTCGGACGCCGCGACCCCGGCACGGTGGCGCCCCACGCAGTCGAGCACCCGGGCGCGTATCGCATCGGGCTCCAGGCCCGGCGCGGACCCGAGGGCGGTGCGGACCGCGTCCTCACCCAGCAACCGGCCTCCGGCGTCCTCCGCCTCGGTCAGACCGTCGGTGTAGAGGATCAGGGCGTCGCCGGGCTCCAGGCGCGTGCGGGCCGAGTCGTACCTCGCCCCGGGAAAGGGGCCGAGCAGCGGTCCTCCGGCGGCCGGCAGGCACTCCGGCGGGCCGGTGTGCGCGCGGATCACGACGGGAGCGGCGTGCCCTGCCAGGGAGTACTCCAGCGACCCGCTCGAGGGATCGAGGATCGCGAAGCAGGCGGTCACGAACCAGCCGGAGGGCAGGAGCCTCCCCATCTCCCGGTTCAGCCGGCCCAGGACGTGCTCGGGTGTCGGGGAGCTCTCCGTCACGGTGTGCAGCAGGGTGCGCGTCATCGCCATCAACACGGCCGCCGCCGCCCCGTGCCCCGACGCATCGGCGATCAGGATCCCGATGCGCCCGCCCGGCAGGACGGTGAAGTCGTAGTAGTCGCCGCCCGCGCGGGTGCAGGTCTCGTAGTGGACGCTCCACTCGTACCCCGGGATCCGGGGAAGCGAGCACGGCAGCAACTCCCGCTGGAGACGTCCCACGGCCAGCGCCTCGCGATCGAGCAGCCGGTTGGCGTCGGCGAGGTGGTCCGCGAGCGCCCGGACCCGCGTGACGTGATCGCGCAGGAAGCTCGAGGCCAGCGCGATCGCGGCGTAGATCGAGACCTCGGCGAACAGGTTCCAGAGCAGGATGGCCAGGTGGGAGAAGGGCCGGCCAGCCAGGGTGTACGCCTCGAGCCAGGCGAGCGCGCAGAGCACGGCCATGCCGAGGCCCGCGGCGCGCCCGAGGAACCACGCGGCGTAGGCGATCGCGATGACGTAGTAGAGGGACGAAGACACCTCGCTGCCGGTGAGGTGGTCGGCGGCGAACGCAGCCAGCAGAAGTGCGGCCGCGACGATCCAGCGGAGGAGCGCCCCGATCCGCCTGGAGTCGGGCTCCAGGAACGGGGCGCGGGGCCGGGGCGACGGCGCCGCCTGCTCCGGCCCCGGCGGGTCCGCCCGCGGCCGTGCGGACGCGACGGTCACGCCTCGGGTGTCCAGCCGGCTGCGGCGTAGCCCTCGAGCGCCGCTCGCTCGTCCTCGAACGCGGCGATGTAGCGGAGCAGTTGCACGACCTCCAGGATGATCTCGTTCCTCCGGGACAGCCGGGCGAGCGCGATCGCTCGCTTCGCATCCGACGCCGCCTTGTAGACGGCGACGACGATCCCCACGCCGGCGCTCGTGACGTGCTCGACCCCGCCCATGTCGAGCAGCAGGGGCCGGGGATCCGCGCTCATCTCGGTGCGCGCGTTCGCGAGGAACGAGTAGGACTCCTCGGAGTCGGTGAGCGCTCCGTTCAGGCGGTAGATGCGTATGCCGGTCGCGGCATCCAGCGTGGTCTGCCACAGCAACGCGCTTCTGAGCATCACGGGACCTCCTCTCGCGGGGTCGTTCCGGCGGGTCGCGCCGAACCCCTGGACCTAAGGATGCGCGAGGGCATGGCAGGGGTGTGGCAGCGAAAGGACAATTCGCGACGCCGGGTCCCGCCGGCTTCGCGACGCAGACGGGTCGGAGCGGCGGGCGGGGCTGTCCGGACATCGTCAGGTGGCGGGCCGGTGGCCGCCCGCCGGCATGGTCCGGGCTAGCGGATGGTCTTGTGGAAGCGCGTCGTGGCGAAGCCCAGCAGCCCGATGCCCATCACCAGCAGCGCCAGGAACTGCGGCCACAGCGCCTCGAGTCCGGCGCCCTTGAGGAAGACGGCGCGCACGATCTCGAGGAAGTGCCGCAGCGGGTTCAGGAGCGTGAGCCACTGGAACGTCACCGGCATGCTCGAGACCGGGAACATGAAGCCGGAGAGCAGCATGAGCGGCATGATGACGAGGAAGGAGGTCATCACGGCCTCCTGTTGGGTGTTCGAGATGGTCGAGATGAGCAGCCCGAGCCCCAGCGCGGAGAACAGGTAGAGCACCCCCGCCAGCAGGAGCAGCAGGAAGTTCCCCTCGAAGGGCACGCGGAACCAGAGCAGCGCCACCGCGGTGATCAGCAGCAGGTCCACCATCCCGATGATCGCGAAGGGCACGGTCTTGCCGATGATCAGCTCCGCCGGCGAGAGCGGGCTCACCATGAGCTGCTCGAGCGTGCCCAGCTCGCGTTCGCGCACCACCGCCAGCGAGGTCAGGAGCAGGCTCATGATGAGCATGATGGCGCCCATCACGGCGGGCACGTTGTAGTCCCGGCTCGCGAGCGCCGGGTTGAACCACGCCCGCTCGCGCAGTTCGAGGGGCGGGGTGCGCGCCAGGCCGCCCCGGGCCAGGGCGTAGGCCTGGATGATGCGGCCGGCGTAGCCGCTGGCCACGGTCGCGGTGTTCGAGTTGGTGCCGTCGAGCAGCAGTTGCACGCGGGCGCGGGACTGCGCCAGGTCGCGGGCGAACCCGCGCGGGATGTGGACCCCGACCATGGCGCGGCCGTGGTCGAGCGCCTCGACCAGGTCGCGCGGCCGGTCCGAGCCGCCCACCGGCCGGAAGTAGCCCGAGGCGAAGAGCGTGCGGGCCAGGTCGCGCGAGGCCTGCGTGTGATCCTGGTCCACGACGAAGGTCGGGACCCGGCGCACGTCGGTGGAGACGACGTAGCCGAAGGCCAGCAGCTGGAACACCGGGGCCAGGATGACCATGCGCACCAACCGCGGGTCGCGGAAGACCTGCAGCAGCTCCTTGCGCACCAGCTCGACCAGGCGGTCGAGGCGCTCGGGGGTCCTCACGCGAGCTCCTTCTTGAAGGCGCGCACCGCGAGCGCGAGCCCGGCGACCGCGTAGACGACCATGAGCAGGCCCTGGGGCCAGAGCACGTCCGGGCCCACGCCCTTGAGGAAGATGCCGCGCGTCACCACCAGGAAGTAGCGGGCCGGAACCAGGTAGGTGAGCAACTGCAGCGGCAACGGCATGTTGTCGATCGCGAACATGAAGCCCGAGAGCAGGAAGCCGGGCAGGAAGGTGGCGATCAGGCCGATCTGCGTGGCCAGCAGCTGCGTGCGGGCCACGGCCGAGATGAGCAGCCCCAGGCCCAGCGTGCCGGTCAGGAACGCCAGCGACGCGCCGAAGAGGAACAGCGGATCGCCGCGGAAGGGCACGTGGAAGAGCACGACCCCGACGATCGAGCAGAGCGCCACGTCCACGAGGCCGATGCCGAGGTAGGGCAGGAGCTTGCCGATCACGATCTCGAGCCGCGTCGCCGGCGTGGAGGCCAGCTGCTCCATGCTGCCGCGTTCCCATTCGCGCGCGATGGTGAGCGAGGTGAGCAGGCCGGCGATGATCATCATGATGACGGCCACCAGCCCGGGCACGATCATGTTGCGGCTCGACAGCTCCTCGTTGTACCAGATGCGCGTCTCGGCGGTGACCGGCAGGCGCACGTGCCGGGTCTGCAGCAGGACCCGCGCCGAGTACTGCTGGGCGATGGCCTGGGTGTAGCCCAGCGAGATGGTGGCGGTGTTGGCGTCGCTGCCGTCCACGATGGCCTGCACCACGGCGGTGCGTCCGGCGCCCAGGTCGGCCGCGAAGCGCGGCGGGATGACGAGCGCGAGCCGCACGGCGCCGCGGTCGAGCAGCGGCCCGATGTCGGCGGTGCGCTCCACGGCCGCCGCCAGGGAGAAGCGGCCCGAGGCGAGGAAGGCGTCCACCAGCTCACGCGAGGCGCGCGTGCGGTCCTGGTCCACGACCGCCATGCGGATGTCCTGCACGTCCCAGGTGATGGCGTAGCCGAAGAAGACGAGCAGGAGCACCGGCAGGAGGAACGCGAGGATGAGGCTGCGCGGGTCGCGCCGGAGCTGGAGGATCTCCTTGCGGGCGATGGCGAAGAGCCGCATCCGGTCCACGGGGGCCTCAGTCCGCCAGCGCGCCGCCCGCGGCGTGCACCAGCGCCACGAACACGTCCTCGAGCGAGGGCTCGACCACCTGGAGCCCGTGGACCGCGATGCCGCGCGCGGCCAGCAGCGCCGGCAGCGCCGCCCGCGCCGCCTCCAGGTCGCGCACCGTGACGTGCACGGCGCGGCCGAAGAGCCCGACGTCGATCACTCCCTCCGCGCCCGCCAGTGCCTCGACCGCGCGCGGGCTGTCGTCGGTCGCGAGCTCGATCAGCGGCGAGGGCATCGCGGCGCGGAGCACGGCGGGGTGGTCGAGCGCGATGATGCGTCCGCGGTTCATGAGAGCCAGGCGGTGGCAGTACTCGGCCTCCTCCATGTAGTGCGTGCTCACGAACACCGTGGTGCCGCGCGTGGCCAGTCCGCCGATCAGGTCCCAGAAGTCGCGCCGCGAGATCGGATCCACGCCCGAGGTGGGCTCGTCGAGGAAGAGCACGGGCGGCTCGTGGAGCATGGCGGTGCCGAGCGCGAGCCGCTGCTTCCAGCCCAGCGAGAGCTCCTGCGTCAGCCGGCCGCGGTGGTCCTTCAGCCCCGCCATCTCGAGCACCCAGTCGCGGCGCCCGGCGCGGCGCGCGCGCGGCACGCCGTTGAGCCCGGCGAAGAAGGCGATGTTCTCCTCCACCGTCAGGTCGCCGTAGAGTGAGAACGACTGCGACATGTAGCCGATGCTGCGCTTCACCGACTCGACCTCGCGCGCCAGGTCGAAGCCCGCCACGGTGCCCCGTCCCGAGCTGGGCTGGAGCAGCCCGGTGAGCATCTTGATGGTGGTGGTCTTG
The DNA here is from genome assembly GCA_025357055.1 of Candidatus Eiseniibacteriota bacterium. Classification (GTDB taxonomy): domain Bacteria; phylum Eisenbacteria; class RBG-16-71-46; order RBG-16-71-46; family RBG-16-71-46; genus JANXPZ01. Next base: position 6,956 of record JANXPZ010000034.1, read on the forward strand.
CCGGCGCCGTTGGGGCCGAGGAAGCCGAAGACCTCGCCGCGCGCCACGTCGAAGGAGACCTCGTCCACGGCGGTGAACGCGCCGAAGCGGCGCGTCAGGCGTTCGACCGTGACGGCCGCGCCGCTCACGCCGGCTCCGCGTGGGCGATGCGCTCGATGAACACGTCCTCGAGCGAGGGCGCGACGGTGCGCGCCTCGCCCACCGTGAACCCCGCGGCGCGCAGGCCGGCCACGACGCGCGGACCGTCGGCGGCGGCGTCGGCCACCGCGACGTGCAGCCGGTCGCCGAAGACCGCGGCGCTGTGCACGCCGGGCAGGGCGCGGGCGGCGGCGCGGGCCGCGTAGACCCGGTCCACCGGCACGGCGACCAGCTCGAGCCCGAAGCCGCGCTGCAGCCGCTCGGCCGAGTCGAGCGCCACCCGCCGGCCGCGGTTCAGCATGGCCAGCCGGTCGAAGCGCTCGGCCTCGTCCATGTACGCCGTGCTCACCACCACCGTGGTGCCGTTCGCCACCATCTGGTGCACGATCAGCCAGAGGTCGCGCCGCGAGATCGGATCCACGCCGAACGTCGGCTCGTCGAGCAGCAGGATCGCAGGCTCGTGGATCAGGCAGCAGGAGAGGGCGAGCTTCTGTCTCATGCCGCCCGAGAGCCGCCCCGCGAGCCGCGACTGGAAGGGGCCGAGCGCGGAGAAGCGGAAGAGCCGCTCGAGTCGCGCCGGCCGCTCGGCGCGCGGCACGCGGTAGAGGTCGGCGTAGAACTCGAGGTTCTCGGCCACGGTGAGATCGCCGTAGAGGCCGAAGCGCTGTGGCATGTAGGCGATCGAGTGCTTCACCCGCTCGGGGTCGCGCGCCACGCTCACGCCCTCGAGCCGCGCGTCCCCCGCGCTGGGCCGCAACACGCCGGCGAGCATGCGCAGGGTGGTGGTCTTGCCCGCGCCGTCGGGGCCCACCAGGCCGAACAGCTCGCCGCGCCCCACGGTGAACGAGAGCCCGTCCACCGCGGTGAGCGCGCCGAAGCGGCGCGTCAGTCCCTCCAGCTCGATCGCCGCCGGCCGGTCCGCGGCCGCAGCGCGGGCGGCCGGAGCTGCTGCGGGAACCGCGTCCATCACTTCGCGAGCGTCAGCCGCACGTCGGCCGGCATGCCCGGCTTGAGCTCGAAGTCCGTGTCCCCGGTGACGCGCACCTTGACCGCGTACACCAGCTTCACGCGCTCCTCGCTGGTCTGGACGTTCTTGGGCGTGAACTCGGCCTCGCTGCTGAGGTAGACCACCTCGCCCGGGTAGGTGCGGCCCTTGAACGTGTCCGAGGTGATGCTCGCCGCCTGCCCGGTCCGCACCGCGCCGATGCGCGCCTCGCTCACGTAGATGCGCACCCAGCGGTCGCCGCGGTCCATCAGCGAGATCACGGCCGAGCCCGCGCCGACGATCTCGCCGGGTTCCCGGTGCCGCACGGTGACCACGCCGTCGAAGGGCGCGCGGATCACCATGTTCGCCAGGCCCGCGTCCGCGGCGCGCAGGGCGGCCTCGGCCTGGGCGAGCTGGGCGCGCGCCGCCTCGATCCTCTCCCGGCGCGGACCGGTCACGACCAGCCGGTGCTGCTCGTCGGCCTGCTCGGACTGGGCCTTCGCCACGTCGAGCGTGGTCCTGGCCTTGTCGAAGGTCTGCTGGCTCACCACGTTGTTCCGGACGAGCTCCTGCGCGCGGTCGAAGTCCCGCTGCGCGTCCTGCAGGCGCTGCCGCGCCGCATCGCGCCCGGCGCGGGCCTGCGCCACCTCCTCGGGACGGGCCCCGCGCAGCAGTTCGTCGAGCTGGGCGCGCGCGATGGCGACCTGGGCGGCGCTCTGCTGGCGCCGCGCCGTGGCCTCGACGCGGTCGAGCGAGGCCAGCGGCTCGCCGGCGCGTGCCGCGTCGCCCTCGCGGACGCGGATCGAGTCGATCCGCCCCGGGACCTGGAAGCCCAGCTGCGCCTCGGTCGCTTCGACCGTGCCCGAGGCCGTGAGCCGGCCGCGCTCGCCGGCGCGGCGCAGGATCGGCACGACGACCAGCGCGGCGACCACGACGAGGAGCAGCGGGGCGATGACGCGGGGATCGGGTCTCATGAAGGAGTCCTCCGGGATCGGGGGGGGCGGGCGGCGCGCGCGCGGGGTGGAGCGGGCGCGCGGATGGCCTGCTCGAACACGGGCCAGGCGGCGCGGGCCTGGCCCGTGACGTCGAAACGGCCGTCGCTCAGGGTCCAGAGCACGCCGGCGGGCTGGATCAGGCCGAGGAACAGGATGGCGAGTGAACGGGCGTTCACATCGGAGCGGATGCTGCCGTCGCGCTGCCCCTGCCGGATGATGCCCGCCACCCCGTCGAGATAGCCCGAGAACACGCCGAGCAGCCGCTGCCGTCGCTCCGGGTGGCCGAGGTGGTAGTCGTCGGACAGCACCATGCGCGGCAGCGCGCGGTTGTGGCGGACGAGCAGCGTGTGGCGCCCGAGCAGCCGGCGCAGCGCCTCGACCGGGTCGTCGGTCTCCGCGCGGGCAGCGGCGATGGCGCCGTGCAGGCGCTCGCGCAGGCGCTCGAGCACCGCGTCGAGCATGGCGTCCTTGCTGGGGAAGTGCCGGTAGATGGCGGAGGGCGTGAGCCCGACGCGGCGGGCCACGGCGGCCAGGCTCAGGCCCCGCAGGCCGTGATCGGCCACCACGGCCAGCGTGGCGTCGGTCAACTGGTCCCGGCGAACCTCGGTGTGGAGCTTCTCGCGCGACACGCCGCCTCCGGTTGTGAATACACGTTCACAATAAGCCCGGGCCGGAGGGTCGGTCAAGACCCGTGTTCCGCAGGGCCGCCGGACATGGTAGCGTCCCGGCATCCTGGGAGGTCACGATGGAGCCGAACGAGCCCTCCGTCCCCGAACCGCCGGTCCACGACACGCTGCGCGAGCTGCTGCAGGACCACGACGTGCGCGAGCAGCTGGTCGGGATCCTGGCCGGGGAGATCGAAGCCCGCCGCGAGCCGTCGCGCTGGCGGCGCCTGCAGCCCTGGCTGGCGGGGGCGGCCAGCGCTTTCGTCACCGTGCTGGCCTTCTTCCTGCCCTCCCTGCAGGACCAGTGGGACCGCTGGCAGTCGCGCCAGGTCATCCAGCGCTACGTCGAGCTCGGGCGTGACTTCATGCACGAGGGGCGCTTCAAGATCGCCGAGGAGACCTTCGCCAAGGCGTTCGAGCTCTCCGAGAGCCGGCGCCTCGACATCGAGGAGGAGCGCCTGGCGGCGAAGGTCGCGCGCGTCAACGAGGACCCCGCCTGGGGCGAGACCAACCCCGAGGGGCTCGAGGAGAGCGATTTCCTCTACCTGCTGCACCTGCAGGACGGGGGTGGTCCGGAGCAGCGCCGCGAGCAGGCGCTCACGCTCAACTCCTACGGCGTCTTCCTCACCTCCGAGAAGCGCTTCGCCGAGGCCGAGAGCACCTTCCACCGGTCCATCCTGCTCGATTCGACGAATGCCTCGGCCCGCGTCCGGCTGGGCAATCTGCTCTCGGACCAGGGGCGCCAGCCGGAGGCCGAAGCCGCGTACCACCTGGCGCTCCGGCTGGATCCGGGCAGCCTGAGCGGGCACTACAACCTCGGGCTGCTGCTCGAACAGGCCGGCCGCCCGGCCGAGGCGGAGACGCTGCTGCGTCGCGCGGTGGAACTGAGCCCCGGCGACGCGGACGCGCTGCGCCTGCTGGCGGAGATTCTCGAGCGGAACGGACGGACCGCCGAGGCGGCCGCCATGCGCGAACGGCTGGCGAAGCTCCCGCCGCGGCCCGCGCCGCCGAAGGCGAAGCCGGCGGACGAGAGCAGCGGGTAGCGGGCCGGGGGCCGGACGATGGCGCAGGCGAAGGGCAGGAGCAGCACGATCCAGACGGTGAAGCGCACGCTGGCGCTCGGCCGGGGCCAGGGTCGCAGCTTCCTGATGGTCGCCCTGCTGGTCTCGCTGGGGACCGCGGCGAGCCTGTTCGAGCCCTGGATCTATCGCGCCATCGTGGACGACGTCGCCGGCGTCTTCGTGGCCCCGGCCCCGGTGGTCAAGGCGGAGCACGCGCTCGAAGAGCTGGGACTGGCGTTCCGGCACGTTCAGCACAGCAGCCAGCGGATCTTCAAGGCCCCGCTCCACCGGATGCGCGCCGAGGAGACCGGGCGGCGGCAGCTGCCGCCGCGCACGCCGCACCAGGCGATGGCGACCGTGCTGATCGGCGCCCTGCTGCTGCTGGTCACCCGGCTGCTCTCGGAGCTGTTCCGCTATCACGGCGACAACCGCTCGACCACGCTCGCCAGCCGGATCGAGCGGGACTTCATCCTGCGCACGTTCCGCCACGTGTTGCGCCTGCCGCTCGACTTCTTCGGCCGGCGCGCGAGCGGCGCGGTGGCGCGCCAGATCGACCAGTCGGACCACGTCGCACCCGTCTTCACGGCCTTCGCCCAGGAGATCTGGCCCGACGTGTTCACGCTGGTCGCCATCCTGGTCATCATCACGAGCCTGAACGCCACGCTCGCGCTGATCACCTTCATCGCCGTGCCGGTGTACGCCTTCGTCACCTGGCAGATGACGCGCCGTCTCGAGACCCAGCTCGAGGAGTACTACTCGCTGTGGGACGACGTCTCGAGCCGCATCCAGCAGGCCGTGGCCGGCATCAAGACGGTGCTCGCGCACGGGGCCGCCGAGCACGAGACGAAGGCGCTCGAAGAGGTGAGCGGCCGCGCGTTCGACACCTACATCGATCGCAACCGGCTGCAGAACCGCTACGCCTTCGCGCAGGAGGCGATCGTCACCGTCTCGAAGGCCGCCGCGTTGCTGCTGGGCGGCATCAAGGCGCTCCAGCACCAGCTCACCCCGGGCGACGTCGTGCTCTTCCTGGCCTACCTCGACCAGGTCTACGCGCCGATCGGCAACCTGACCGAGCTCTACACCTCGCTGCAGGAGCACGCCAGCTCGATGCGGCGCGCGCACCGGCTGCTCGACGAGCCCCAGGCTCCGGGCGAGGACCGGCCCCCGCTCGCGCCGGGTGGCGGTGCGATCGAGTTCACGGACGTGCGCTTCGGCTACCGTCCGCAGCGCCCGGTGCTGGACGGCGTGAGCTTCCGCGTGAAGCCGGGCGAGCGCGTGGGCCTGGTCGGTCCCTCCGGCGCGGGCAAGACCACGCTCACCGACCTGCTCATCGGGCTCTACCAGCCGCAGGCCGGGGCGATCCTGGTGGACGGCCAGCGCCTCACGGACGTCGCGCCCTCGTCGCTGCGGGGCGCGATCCGCGGCGTGGCGGCGGACGGCATGCTGTTCCGCATGACGATCGCCGAGAACATCCGCTACGGCCGTCTTGACGCCTCCGAGACCGAGGTCATGGAGACGGCCCGCCTGGCCGGCCTGGGCCCGCTGCTCGAGCGCCTGCCCGAAGGCCTCGCGACCCCGATCGGCGAGCGGGGGGTGGAGCTCTCGATGGGCGAGCGTCAGCGCGTGCTGCTGGCGCGCGCGTTCATCGGGCGCCCCTTGATCCTGCTGCTGGACGAGGCCACCGCGAACCTCGATTTCAAGACCGAGGCGGCGGTGAAGGAGGCCATCAACGTCATCTCGGAGGGCCGCACCACGCTGGTGGTCGCCCACCGGCGCTCGATGCTGAGCGACGTGGACCGCATCCTGGTCCTGCGCGGCGGGCGGGTGGAGCAGGACGGCAGCCCGGCCGAGCTGTTGCGCGCGGACGGTTACTACCGCCAGATGATGACCGCCGAGGACGGGGGCGGGGAAGGTCCCGCCCGGGGCCGGGGCTGACGGCGGGCCCCGACGGGCCGGCCCGGGTGAACATCCCCCCGCCGGATGGTATGCTCCCCGCTGCTTTGCCCCCTCAGGACAACTGCATCAGGACTCACTTCTACACTCGCGTGCAGGGGTATTCCCCGGGCGATCACGGTGGAGGCCGTGGTCGGGCCTGCGGTCGGAAGGCGCGCCTAACCGAGAGGTTGCGTCATGGGTGATTCCAGGAAGACCCGCATCATCATCATGGGAGCCGCCGGCAGGGATTTCCACAACTTCAACGTCCACTGGAAGCAGCGGGAGGACGTGGAAGTCGTCTGCTTCACCGCCGCGCAGATCCCCGACATCGCGGGGCGCGTCTATCCGCCGGTGCTGGCCGGTCCGCGGTACCCGAAGGGCATCCCGATCCATGCCGAGGACCAGCTCGACGACCTGATCCGCGAGCACCGCATCGACCTGGTGACCTTCTCCTACTCCGACGTCTCGCACGAGAACGTCATGCACCACTGCTGCCGCGTGAACGCCGCGGGGGCGGAGTTCTCGCTGCTGGGCGCCGCCCAGACCATGATCGAGAGCACCAAGCCCGTCATCGCGGTGGGCGCGGTGCGCACGGGCTGCGGCAAGAGCCAGACCGCGCGGCGCGTCACCGAGATCCTCAAGGGCATGGGCAAGAAGGTGGCGGTGGTGCGGCACCCGATGCCGTACGGCGATCTCGCCCGGCAGGCGGTGCAGCGCTTCGCCAGCGTCGCGGACATGGACGCGGCCGAGTGCACCATCGAGGAGCGCGAGGAGTACGAGCCGCACACCGCGATGGGCAACCTGGTCTTCGCGGGCGTGGACTACGAGGCCATCCTGCGCCGCGCCGAGCAGGAGGCCGACGTGATCCTGTGGGACGGCGGCAACAACGACACGCCGTTCTACCGCCCCGACCTGAACATCGTGGTGGCCGACCCGCACCGTCCCGGCCACGAGCTGCGCTACTACCCGGGCGAGACCAACGTGCGCATGGCCGACATCGTGGTGATCAACAAGGTGGACACCGCCGATCCGGAGGCCATCCACACGGTCGAGGCCAACGTGCGGTCGCTGAACCCGAAGGCCGTCATCCTGCGCGCCAACTCCCCGGTCACGGTGGAGCAGCCCGAGGCGGTGAAGGGCAAGCGCGTGCTGGTGATCGAGGACGGCCCCACGCTGACGCACGGCGAGATGCGTTACGGCGCGGGCCTGGTCGCCGCGCACAAGCTGCAGGCGGGCGAGATCGTGGACCCGCGGCCGTACGCGCAGGGCTCCATCAAGCAGGTGTTCGAGAAGTACTCGCACCTCACCCAGATCCTGCCGGCCATGGGTTACGGCGAGAAGCAGGTCGCCGAGCTGTCGGCCACCATCAACGCGGTGCCGTGCGACCTGGTGCTGATCGCCACGCCCATCGACCTGCGGCACGTGCTCACCATCGACAAACCCTCCACGCGCGTGATGTACGAGCTCGAGGAGCACGACCTGACCGTGCTGCCGCGGGCCATCGCGAAGGCCGTGGCGGTGCAGAAAGGCGCGACCCCCCGTGGCTAGCCCCAGCTACCTCTCGGTCAAGGACCTCACGGCCCCGCAGACGCTGGAGGTCCTGCAGCTCGCCGGCCAGCTCAAGCGCGAGGTCCGGGCGGGCACGCCGCACCCCCGGCTCGCGGGCAGGACCCTCGCGATGATCTTCCAGAAGCCCTCGCTGCGCACCCGGGTCTCGTTCGAGGTCGGCATGACCCAGCTCGGGGGCCACGCCATCTACCTGGGGCCGTCGGACATCAAGCTCGGCGAACGCGAGACGGTCGAGGACATCGCCCTGACGATCTCGCGCATGTGCGATGTCATCATGGCGCGCGTGTTCGGGCACGACAGCGTGGCGGGCCTGGCGCAGCACGCCACGGTGCCGGTCATCAACGCGCTCTCGGATCGCGAGCATCCCTGCCAGATCCTGGCCGACCTGCAGACCATCCAGGAGCGCAAGGGCCGCTTCGAGGGGATCAAGGCCGTGTTCGTGGGGGACGGCAACAACGTGGCCCAGTCGTTCCTGTACGGCGGCGCCCTGCTCGGGATGAGCGTGACCGTCGCCTGCCCGCGGGGCTACGAGCCGCTGGCGGAGATCGTGACGGACGCGACGGCCATGGGCCGGCGGACCGGGGCCGCGATCGCGGTCTCGAACGACCTGATGGCCGCCTGCCGCGGCGCCGACGTGCTCTACACCGACGTCTGGGCCAGCATGGGCCAGGAGGCGGAGGCCGCGAAGCGGAAGCACGACTTCAGCGGCTGGCAGATCGACGCCGCTCTCATGGCGGTGGCGAAGCCGGACGCGACCATCCTGCATTGTCTCCCCGCGCACTACGGCGAGGAGATCGACTACGCCGCCTCGCGTACGCCCAACTCGGCCATCTTCGACCAGGCCGAGAACCGGCTGCACGCGCAGAAGGCGCTGATGCTGCACCTGATGGGTGCCTGAGGCCGGTGACACCGGGAAGGGTGAACGAACGATGAGCGGGGAAGCGAAGCAGGACGGAACGGTGGAGACGCTGCGCGGCGTCGTGGTGATCGTGGTCGTGGGAGTGGCGCTGGGCCTGGCGTTCAACGCGCTGGGCCTGGCGAGCAGGCCGCCACGCGGGCTCTCCTGGATCCGGCAGGTGGAGAAGATGCCGAGCCTCGAGGATCTGCAGCCGGGCTCCGTCCTGGTCCCGGCGCCCGCGCTGCAGCGGCGCGTGGCGCCCGCGTTCGCGCTGGTGGGGACCGCCTGGGCCGGTGGGGTCGCGCTGCGCGACACGGCCCACGCTGCGCCGGGCAGACCCGCCGCGACCGCGGGGAAGAAGGCGGCGGCGAAGAAGACCGCCGCCCCGCTGAAGAAGGCGCTCGTGACGGCGAAGCCCGCAGCGAAGCCGGTCATCGCGGCGCCCGCCACGGTGGCCGTGCCGGCCCCGGTGAAGGTGGACCTGCCGTTCGTCCCCGACCTGGACCAGCCCATCGAGGTGAAGCTCGCGAACGTGAAGAAGTTCTTCGACGCGGGCGCGGCGCTGTTCGTCGACGCGCGCGAGGCCCCCGAGTACGCCGAGGGACACATCGCCGGCGCCCTGAGCGTGCCCTTCGACGAGGCGGTGAAGAACCCGGCCCTGCTCGAGCCCTTCAAGCAGGCGGGCAAGCCGCTCATCCTCTACTGCAGTGGCGGCGACTGCGAGTTGTCGAAGGACCTGGCCAGGAACATGCTGGCCGATGGCATCCGCAAGGTGCTGGTCTTCACCGACGGCCTGCCGGCCTGGAAGGCGGCCGGTTACCCGATGGACGCCGGAACGGCGAAGGCGGCCCGATGACCGGCGCGCTCACCCGCACCCCGGTGCGCCGCGGCGCGCAGATCATCCTGGGGCTGTTGTTCCTGCTCGCGTCGCTCGCCAAGATCGTGGACGTCACGAGCCTGGCGAGCCAGGTCCACAACTTCCGCCTGCTGCCGTTCTGGTCCGAGCACCTGGTGGCGATGACCCTGCCGTGGATCGAACTCGTGGCGGGGCTCGCGCTCGTGCTGGGCATCCGCGCGCGCGCGGGCGCCTGGCTGGCCGGCGCATTGCTCGCGGGTTTCACCGCCGGCATCGTCCTGGCCATGGCGCGCGGCCTGAACTTCGAGTGCGGCTGCTTCGGCACGGCGGACGGCACGCGGGTGGGCTGGGTGAAGCTGGCAGAGAACCTCGGCATGCTCGCGCTCGCCGTCGTGGGGTCGCTCCGCCCGAGGTAGCGCGCTGCCGCGCCGTCTCCAGCCCGCGAACGCACGAGCCCGCGCAGGCGACTGCGCGGGCTCGTGCGACTCCGCGGTCCCCCGGGGCTCAGACCGTCTTCTCGCCCGCCATCACCACCCGGGCGAGCGCCCCGGCCAGACCGTCGTGCAGGGCCGCCACGTCGGCCGCCTTCCACTGCTCGCGGTCGGCGCGCACGAAGGAGGTCTTGTCCACGCGGTTGTCGAAGCGCCCCACCGGCAGGTACCAGGTGCGGCCGTGGGCCTCGACCCTCACCGTGTCGGGGCGGTCCGACTGCTGGAGCAGCCACGCCATGTCGTCGCAGCCGTAGTCACCGAGCATCACCGCCATCGGCACGCCGTGGTGCAGGATCGAGCCCGGGTCGTTGGGGTCGGTGCGCTCGATGTTCTTGCGCCGCGACTCCTCGGGCTCGACCCAGACGTAGAGGACCGAGGCGCGCGAGAGGATCTCCGCGGAGAGCGTGGCGAACGAGTAGCGGTAGCCCAGCGGCGCCGGCAGGGGCAGGGTGGACTGGTCCGGTCCACCGCGCGCGAACTCGATCACCACGGTCCGGCCCTTGAGCGAATCGGGGACGCCTGCGTTCTTGTCGCGCAGCACTTCGGCGCACTCGGTCTCGAGCGCCTGGACGAGCTCGCGACGCACCGCGGGCTCGAGCTGGCCGAGCGCGGGGCGCGCGGAGACCTTGCGGCGCGCGGCGTCGAAACGGTCGAAGAGCCATTCGGCGGCGGATCCCGGCGCGGGCCGGTGGCGCTTCATGAGGTCGTCGAAGTCCTCGTTCAACAGCTCGATCAACGTGCCCCAGTCCCGCTGCTCCTTCATCGGCAGATTGTCGGAGTCGAAGAACAGTCCGTCCTGACCGCGCTTGCGCAACTCCTGGCTGATGCGCCGCATCATGTGGACGTACGGGTAGTCGTCGAGCTGCACCGTGGGCCCGACGTGCATCTCGTCGCGGCACTGCTCGGGGGTGAGGCCCGCGAAGTAGCGGCGGACTTCCGACTTGCCCGAGGCGGGCAGGGCCGTGAGCAGCAGGACGTCGATCAAGCTGGACATGAGCAGACTCGCGTGGGTGGGGGTGGATCGCAGAGAGGACGAAGATGAGAGCGTGGAGACTATAGACGAGCGTTTCACCGGTTGACAATCCGGCGCCGGGCGGTCCGCGCCGTGATCCGCCCCGCTCCGGGCCCCGCCGCCCCGCTCGCCGCGCGTCTCCGCCTCCCGGGGGATGCTACACTGCGCGTCCACCGATCGATCGAGGAGGATGACGTGACCGAGATGCTGCTCGTCTTCAGCACCTTCGCCACCGAGGAGGACGCCGCGCGCGTGGTGCGCGCGCTGCTCGAGGAGCGCTTGATCGCCTGCGGCAACCTGCTGCCGGGCGCCCGCTCGCTCTACCGCTGGCAGGGCGAGGTGGCGGACGAGCGCGAGGTGGTGGCGATCCTGAAGACGCGCAAGCAGGACTGGCCGGCGCTGCTCTCGCGCCTGCACGAGCTCCATCCGTTCGAGATCCCCGAGTGCGTCGCCGTGCGGATCGCCGCCGGCGCGCCGAAGTACCTGGCGTGGCTCGAAGACGCGCTCGCCCCGTCGCCGGAGGGCACGTGAGCGCGGCCCGGCTGGTCCTCGGCATCGAGACCTCGTGCGACGACACCTCGGTCGCCGTGCTGGAGGACGGGCACCAGCTGCGGGCCCACCTGATCGCCGCGCAGGACGTGCACCGGCTCTATGGCGGCGTGGTGCCCGAGCTGGCCTCGCGCGCGCATCTCGAGCTGCTGCCGCGGCTGGTCGCGCGCTGTCTCTCCGAGGCGCAGGTGGCCGCGGGCGAGCTCACGGGCATCGCGGTCACGCGCGCGCCGGGGCTGGTGGGCTCGCTCGTGGTGGGCGTGGCCTTCGCGCGGGCCTACGGCGCGGCCCTCGGCATCCCGGTGGTGGGGGTGAACCACATCGAGGCGCATCTGCACGCGGCTGCGCTCGAGCACGGCGCCAGCCCGCTGCCCGCGGTGGCGCTGGTGGTCTCGGGGGGGCACACCGAACTCGTCGAGGTGCGCGGCTTCGGCCGCTACCGCTGGCTCGGCAGCACGCGGGACGACGCGGCGGGCGAGGCTTACGACAAGGTGGCGAAGCTGCTCGGCCTGGGCTTCCCCGGGGGGCCGGTGATCGACCGGCTGGCGGCGCGGGGGAACCGCGCAGCCTTCACGTTCCCGCGCCCGATGCTCGACCGCGCGGACCTCGACTTCTCCTTCTCGGGGCTCAAGACCGCGGTCGCGCTCGCGGTCGGCAGGCTGGGCCCGCCGCCTCACGCCGAGCCGCTGCTCGCGGATCTCGCCGCCTCGTTCCAGGCCGCGGTGGTGGACACGCTGGTCGGCAAGACGTTCCGCGCGGTGGACCAGGTCGGCGCCCGTGCGCTCGGCGTGGCGGGGGCGTGGCGGCGAACCGCGAGCTGCGCGCCCGGCTCGCGGCGGGGTGCGCGGAGCGGGCGATCCCGCTGAGGCTGCCCTCATCACGGCTGTGCGCAGACAACGCCGCGATGATCGCGCTGGTGGGCTCGTGGATGCTGGAGCGGGGCGACCAGGCGGACGCGGACCTCGACGTGGTGGCCTCGCTCGAGGAATCGGGCCTGCCGATGGACGGGGACTGAGCTAACCCCATCGGTACAAGCGATCTGGCCCGGCGCAGGCAGAGCCTCTTCCGGGCTCCGCCAGAGTTCCGCCCCGGCCGGCCGACCGGACTGAACCACGCCACCCACTCCAAAAGGCTGCAGTCCCGCCCGCAGCCCGCCGATACCCCCGCGACGAAGCCCGTCGCGAAGTGCGCCGGTGGACGCAGGATGGACGCGGACGGAACGATGGGTTCCGCCTCGGCTGCCGTCCGGCTTTCCCGGAGATCCACTCGAGACGATCCATGACGAGCCTGGTGAACCCTCGGTAGGAGTCCCCAGTCAGTGGTCAAGCCCAGGATCCTGATCGCGGAAGACGAACCGCACCTGCGCGAAGTGCTGCACATGCAACTGGAGCTGGCGGGCTTCGAGGTGATCGAGGCCTGTGACGGCGCGGTGGCCCTCGAGCTTGCCCCGCAGGTGCAGCCGGACGTCATCCTGCTCGACGTCATGATGCCCCGCATGGACGGCTACGAGGCCCTGCGCAGGCTGCGCGCCTCCTACGCGACCCGTTTCATCCCGGTCATCATGCTCACGGCCAAGGACACGAGGGAGAGCGTCCTGACCGGTTTCCAGGGCGGGGCCAACGACTACCTCACCAAGCCCTACGACCGCAACGAGCTGCTGCTGCGCGTCAACAACCAGTTGAACTGGAGCCGCCAGCAGCGCGAGGCCAACCCGCTGACCGGGCTGCCCGGGAACCTCTCCATCAACCGGGAGACCGAGCAGCGCCTCAGCTCCGGCGAGCCCTTCGCGCTGCTCCAGGTGGACATCGATTTCTTCAAGGCCTACAACGACCATTACGGCTATCCGCGCGGCGACGAGGCCATCCAGACCCTGTCGCGCATCCTGGTCGAGGCCGCGGGCCGCCACGGCGACGGGACCTTCGTCGGCCACATCGGCGGCGACGACTTCGTGCTGCTCTCCACGCCCGAACATGCCGAGGTCATCGGCCAGGAGATCATCGAGGCCTTCAGCCTCGCGGTCCCGTCGCTCTACGACCCCGAGGACCGCGAGCGCGGCCACGTCGAGGTCAAGAACCGCCAGCACGAGCTCCAGGACTTCCCGCTCATGAGCGTGACCATCGCCATGGTCAGCACCGACCGGACGCAGGTCTCGCATCTGGCGCAGCTCACCGACATCGCGCAGGAGCTGAAGGCCCACGGCAAGGGCATCCCCGGGAGCGTGCTGGTCGGGGACCGCCGCCACACCGAGGCCCGCGCGCCCGACGTGGAACGGCACGCGGCCTAGGTCGACGACATGAGCCGGCGCAGCGCCAACCAGGGGCCCTCCCAGAGCGAACTGCACATGAAGGGGGAGCTCGACCGGACGAGACGCGAGCTGACCAAGCTCAAGAAGGGCATGGTCGCGTCCGCCGCCGCCGCCGCGCTCGAGTCCGAGTCCGCCGGTCTCGCCGCCGCGGTGGAAGCCGAGGCCGCTGCCGCCGCCGCGATCGAATCCGGGTCCGCGGACCTCGCCGCCGCGATCGCGTCCGCCGCCTCCGCCGCGGACCCCGGGGCCGGCCCGCGCGCCCGCGCGTCCGGCTCGCCCGGGGAGGTCGAAGCGCTGCGCGAGCAGGTGGCGGAGCTCACCGCCACGCGCCAGCGCCTGGGCCGCCTCTACTTCAGCCAGATCGAAGAGAACCGGCAGCGCGGGAAGCGCCTGCACCAGATCCTCGAGAGCATCGGGCAGATCAACTCCGAACTGGACCTCGACACCCTGCTGCCGCGCATCGCGGGGATCGTCAGCGCCGGACTCGGGTTCCGCATCGTCCTGATCCACATCCTCGATCCGGATTCCGGCCGGCTTCGGGCGGGCGCCTTCGCGGGCATCGACGCCGCCGGCCGCGAGCAGCTCGAAGGCACCGATGTGACGGTCGAGGAGTTCGGTGCGTGGCTCCGCGAGGAGTTCCGGGTCAGCCGCTCCTACTTCATCAGCCATCAGCACGAGCTCAGCCGCCGGTTCTCGAAGGGGTACCGGCCGGTCCTCGGGCCCCGCGAAGCCTGGGAATGGCACCAGGAGGACGTGCTGCTGGTCCCGCTGCAGAACCGCAACGGCGACCTGGTGGGCTACTTCTCGGTGGATGACCCGGCCGACCGGCTCGTGCCCTCGACCGAGACCATCGAGTTGCTCGAGATCTTCGGCTGCCACGCCGTGGTCGCGATCGAGAACGCCCGGCTCTATCACGAGCGGGACGTGCAGGCCCGTGAGCTGCGGGAGTCCGGACAGCGCGCCCAGGAGCTGCACGCGCTCAGGAGCAACTTCGTCTCGACCGTCTCCCACGAACTGCGCGCGCCGCTCGCCGCCATCCGGGCGTTCCTGGACACCATGCTCGCGGCGCCCGAGGAAGATCTCGGGCAGGACCGCCTGCGCCACTTCCTGGGCAGCATGAACGAGGAGGCCCAGCGACTGGCGCGGCTGATCGAGTCGGTGCTCGACATCAACCGCTTCGATTCCGGAGACTTGCGGTCGGAGCGCGGGCCCGTGGACCTCGCGGAGGTCGTCACGGACACGGTGCGCCGGCTGACCCCGGCCGCCGAGGCCGGGCAGGTAAACCTCAAGCTGATGAACGATTGCGCCGATACTTGGATGGAAGCGGACCCGGATCAGCTGCGGCAACTGGCGCTGCACCTGGGGAGCAACGCGGTCAAGTTCACCCCTCCGGGGGGAACGGTGACCGTGCTGCTCTCGGGTTCGGCTGAAGAGATCGCCCTGCGGGTGGAGGACACCGGCATCGGCATCCCGGAGGCGGCGCTCGAGAAGGTGTTCGAGCGTTTCTACCAGGTGGATTCGTCCCCGACCGGCGGCTTCGGCGGAGTGGGTCTGGGACTGGCGGTCTGCAGGTCCATCGTCGATTGGCATGGGGGGCGCATCACCGCCGAGAGCGCTCCCGGTCGCGGTTCGTGCTTCACCGTGGTGCTGCCGCGGCGGAGCGGACCGCGGGTGGCGTTGCAGTCGGATCCTTCGGCGCCGCGGGCGGCGGAGGGCCTCTTGAGGCTGGCGATCGAAATGGTGGCCGAGGTCATGGACGCGCGAGTGGTCTCCCTGCTGGCCCCCGGGCCGGACGGGGATCTCGCCGTGCGCGCGGCCATCGGTCTCGACGAGCGCGCGATGCGCGAGACGCGCGTCCGCCCGGGCGACGGGGTGGTCGGCTGGGTGGTCGAGAACCGGCGCCCGCTGTGCGTCTCCAACGCCCAGGGGCCGGGCGAGGTCGCCGGTCCGGATCACGGGCCCCACGGGACGCGCACCTTCCTCTCCGTGCCGATCGAGGGGGACGAGGGCCTGCTCGGCGTGCTCAACGTGACCGATCCCGTCTCGGGAGAGCCTTTCGAGGCGCAGGACTGCGAACTGCTGCTCCACCTGGCCGAGCGCGTGGGCGCCGCGTGGGCCGCGCTTCGGCGCGCGGACGACGGCCATTCCGACCTGGACGGCACCGCGCAGGCGCTGCGCCAGATGCAGAGCCACTTCGGACGCGACCGCTCCGAGGTCGCCGGCGGAGCGCGGCTCACCCGCGCGCTGGCGCAGGAGCTGGGGTTGGGCGAGGCCGAGGTCGCGAACATCGCCTTCGCGGCCAGCATGCACGACATCGGCATGACCCGCCTGCCGGGCAGCCTGCGCGAGTGCGCCTCATCCTTCTCCTCGGACGAGCGTGTCCTGATGGAGCGGCACGTCGAGATCGGGGCGGACCTGCTGAAGCCGCTCGAGGTGATCGGCGTGGTGCGCGAGATCGTGCTGTCACACCACGAGTGGTGGGACGGCAGCGGCTACCCGCGCGGGTTGCGCGCGGAGGAGATCCCCGTCGGGGCCCGCATCCTGGCGGTGGTGGACGCGTGGGAGAGCATGACGGTGGGCAGGCCCCACCGGCCCGCGCGCAGGGAAGACGACGCCCGGCTCGAGCTGGGGCGTCTCGCGGGGCGGCAGTTCGAACCCCGTGTCGTCGAGGCCTTCGAGCGCGTGCTGGACGCTTCACGTCCGCAGCCCGCGCTCGCGGGATCGAACGCGAAGGACGACGCGAACGCCATCGCAGGGAGGTGAGTGACATGGCGAAGGGCAAGATTCTGGTGGTGGATGACGAGATCTACATCGTGCACATCCTGGATTTCAGCCTGGGCATGGAAGGCTACGAGGTGCTGACCGCCCTGGACGGGGAACAGGCGCTGGAGCGGGCGCGTGCCGAGCACCCGGACCTCATCGTGCTGGACATCATGATGCCCAAGCTGGACGGCTACGAGACCTGCAAGCTGCTCAAGGCCGACCCGACGACGAAGGACATCCCGGTGATCCTGCTGTCGGCGAAGGGCCGCAACGTGGATCAGAAGGTGGGCTTCGAAGTGGGAGCCAACGACTACATCACCAAGCCGTTCAGTCCGCGCAAGCTGGTCGAGCGCATCAACGCGCTGCTCGGCCAGACCAGCCCACACCGCATGCAGGCCTGACCCCCGGTCCAGAGGTCTCGATTCCTCTGTCGATCGGGGGCGGGCCGCAGGCGTGGGCTGCCCCGGGCGCGCCGCGCGCGCCGCGTGCTTGCCGCGCAGCCTCCTGCACGTCATGCTGACCCTGACGTCCACGAGCGCCACGCGCCTCCCAACCCGACCCGGACATGCCCTTCGCCCACGTCGCCTTGCCGCTGCCCGTGCGGCAGACCT
Source organism: Candidatus Eiseniibacteriota bacterium (assembly GCA_025357055.1). Taxonomy (GTDB): domain Bacteria; phylum Eisenbacteria; class RBG-16-71-46; order RBG-16-71-46; family RBG-16-71-46; genus JANXPZ01. The sequence continues at coordinate 23,789 of JANXPZ010000034.1, forward strand.
TCCTCTACCGCGTCCCCGAAGCGCTCGTGCCGCGCGCCGTGCCTGGCGCCCAGGTGTCGGTGCCCTTCCGCGGACGCGCGAGGCGCGGCTTCGTCGTCGCCCTCTCGGCCACCTGCGAGCTCGAGAAGGTGAGCGACCTCGCGGCCGTGCTGCCGGTGCCGCCGCTCTCGAAGCACCTCCTGGAGCTGGCGCGCTGGATCGCCGAGTACTACCTCGCCCCGCTGGGGGAGGTGCTGGCGGCGGCCCTGCCGGGCGGGCTCGAGGGCTTCGCCAGGAGCCGCGCGCGCCGCGGGGCCGCGGAGGAGCCCGTGATGACGCTGCCGCTGCCCGAGCGCGTGCGGCTCACCAGCGGGCAGGCCGCGGCCGTGCGCGAGGTGGTGGCCGCGGTCGCGCGCGGCGGGTTCGCGCCGGTGCTGCTGCACGGCGTCACGGCCAGCGGCAAGACCGAGGTCTACCTGCGCGCGGCGCACGCCGCCCGCGAGGCCGGCGGCCAGACCCTGGTGCTGGTGCCCGAGGTGGCGCTGGGCTCGCAGGTGGTGGCGGCCTTCCGCCGCCGCTTCTCGGCGCGGATCGGGGTGCTGCACTCCTACCTCACGGTGGGCGAGCGGCGCCGCAACTGGGAGCTGGCGAGCCGCGGCGCGCTCGACGTGGTGGTGGGTGCGCGCTCGGCGGTCTTCGCGCCGCTGCCGAATCTCCGCCTGATCGTGGTGGATGAGGAACACGAGCCCGCCTACAAGCAGAGCGAGATGCTGCGCTACCACGGCCGTGACGTGGCCGTGCGGCGCGCCCAGCTGCTCGGCATCCCGGTGGTGCTGGGCTCGGCCACGCCGAGCCTGGAGTCGCTGGCGAACGCCGCGCGCGGCAAGTACCGACTGCTGCGGCTCCCCCGGCGCGTGGACTCGCGCCCCATGCCGGTGGTGCGGGTGGTGGACCTGAGACGCGACAGCGCGGGCGACGAGCTGCTCTCCCGCCCGCTGCGCCAGGCCATCGCCGAACGGCTCGAGCGCCGCGAACAGACCGTGCTGTTCCTGAACCGCCGCGGGCACTCGCACTACACCCAGTGCCGCGCCTGCGGCTTCACGCCCGAGTGCCCGAACTGCGAAATCACGCTCACGCTGCACCTGGCGCCGAGCGAGTGGCGCTGCCACTACTGCGATCATCGGCAGCCCGCCTCGGCACGCTGCCCGTCCTGCCAGGCCCCGATGCTGCGCTTCGCCGGCGCGGGCACGCAGCGCGCCGAGCGCGAGATCGCCGCGGCGTTCCCCGCGGCGCGCCTGCTGCGCCTCGACACCGACGTGGCGCGCGTGCCGGGCAGCACGCACGCGGTGCTCGCGGCCTTCGCACGCGGCGAGGCCGACGTGCTGCTGGGCACCCAGATGATCGCCAAGGGGCTCGACTTCCCGCGGGTGACGCTGGTGGGGGTGCTGGATGCCGACGTGGCGCTCCATCTGCCGGACTTCCGTGCGGCCGAGCGCACCTTCCAGCTGCTGGTCCAGGTCTCGGGACGCGCCGGCCGCGGCCCGGTCGCGGGCGAGGTGTTCGTGCAGACCTGCACGCCCGATCACCACGCGGTGGCCGCCGCCGCGCTGAACGACGAGCGCATGTTCCTCGACCGCGAGCTCGGGCAGCGCCGCGAGGCGGGCTACCCGCCGTTCCGCCGGCTCGCGACGGTCCTGTTCTCGGGGACGGACGAGGGCGAGGTCGAGGCCGCGGCGACGCGCGTCCGCGAACGCATCGAAGCGCCGGCCGGGACGGCGGGCGTCGAACTGCTGGGCCCGGCGCCCCAGGCGCTGGCGCGGCTCAAGGGGCGCCATCGCTGGCACCTGCTGCTCAAGGCCACGAGCGCGACCCGCCTGCGCGGGCTGGTGGCGCACGCGCTCGAGCAGGCGGACGCGGCACGGCTCAAGGGCGTGAAGGTCATGGCGGACGTGGATCCGGTGGAGGTGCTGTGAGTGCGGAGGGCCCCCGGGGCCCCCGGCGCGGGCCCTCCAGGCCCGGGGCACGGGGGCCGGACCCCCGGGGCCTGTCCCCGGAATGCAACACCCCTGTGTCGCGTATGCGACTGGAGAGCGGGGGCGCCCGATGAAGGCATTCGGACAGCGGGGCCGGCCGCGCCATCCCGGAGGGGCTTCCTCCTTGACGGAGTTGCGTTTGCACGCCTAGAGTCCGTGCGCTCATTCACCCGTGCCGGCCCGTCGGGGCTGGCACACTTCCCGCGTCCAAGGGTCTTTCATGAACCACCGCAATGCCGGTATCCGGACGGCCACTCCGGGGAGCAGGAACGAACCCGCTCCCGGGGCCGGCGCGTCCGGGGAGGGCCTCGTCACCTTCGAATCGGTCCGTGACAATCCCCGGGTCAAGACCTTCATCCGGAGCGCCGACAGCGCCCTGGAAGTGATCGGTTACACCGAGCACGGCGAACGGCATGTCGGCCTGGTGGCACACATCGCCTTCAACACGCTCAAGCGCCTGGGACATCCCGAGCGGGAGGCGGAGCTGGCAGCCATCGCGGGCTACCTGCACGACATCGGCAACGCGGTGAACCGCGAGGTCCATGCCCAGACCGGGGCGGTCATGGCCATGCGCATCCTCACCGACATGGGCATGCCGGACGACGAGGTCGTGAAGGTCATGGGCGCGATCGGCAACCACCACGAGTCCGACGGGTCGGCCATCAGCCCGATCGCGGCCGCGGTCATCCTGGGCGACAAGAGCGACGTGCACCGCACCCGGGTGCGCAATCCGGACATGATCAAGTTCGACGTGCACGACCGCGTGAACTACGCGGTGGAGAAGAGTTTCCTGAACGTGGACGAGGCCAGGAAGGAGATCACCCTGGAGCTCACCATCGACACCAAGATCTCGCAGGTCATGGAGTACTTCGAGATCTTCCTGACCCGGATGCTCGCCTGCCGCAAGGCCGCCATCTTCCTGGGGATGTCCTTCGGATTGACGGTGAACGGGAATCGTCTGACCTGAAACGCGCCGGGGACCCGGCCCGTCGGGCTCCGCGTCCGCGGCGCCCCGGCGGCGAATGGAGGAGGGACCAGTGAGGCATCGTGCGATCGCGATCGGCGCCGGCCTGGCAATGCTGGCGCTGATGTTGGTGCTGGCCGGAACGGCCGAAGCGCGCAATCCCAACTGCGCGGGTGGCATCCAGTACGTCGTGCAGGCCATGCGTGACAAGGAGAAGGGCAACCTCGAGGACTATCAGCGCGAGATGCTCAAGGCGGTGGACCGGCTCACCATGTGCGCGAGCGAGGATTCCGCGGACCTCGAGGCCCTGGCCTACCTGGGCTGGGCCTGCGCCGAGATCGACAGCGCCTGCCCGGCCGGGCTGGCCTTCCAGAAAGCCATCGCCGGCCTGAAGGCGAAGGGCGACAAGAAGGCCGACTGGGCGATCAGCAATCGCGAGTCCTACTGGGCCAAGAACTTCAACGAAGGTGTGGCCGACATCCAGGCGGGACAGGCCGCCTATGCCGAGTTCACCAAGGAGCCCGCCGACGACGGAGAGAAGGCGCTCAAGGCGGAGGCTGCCAACAAGTACGCCGCGGCCATCGCCGCCCTCGATCGCGCCGCGTGCCTGAGGCCCGGCGATGCGCGCACCGCGCGCAATCTCGGCACGGTCCACGCGCTGATGGGCAACCTGCTGAAGGCCGAGGCCATCCTGCGCGAGGGGCTGGTGGCCGCGCCCGGCGACACCGACCTCGTCAGCTCCCTGGCGCTGGTGCGCCGCCAGTACGCGGGCAAGCTGCTGGACGAGAAGAAGTACGAAGAGGCCATCGGCTTCTACGAGGAGATGCTCCAGGGCACGCCGAACGACGCGGACCTGCACAGCGGCCTGGCGGACGCCTATTTCAAGCGCGCCTTCGCGCGCGAGGGCGATGCCCGCAAGGCGGACTTCAAGAGCGCGGGTGACCAGTACGACAAGGCGGCGCGGATCAAGGCGGGAGAGGCTGACTTGATCTTCAACGCGGCCCTGGCCTACCAGAACGCGGGCGACTTCGCTTCGGCCGAGGCCGAATGGCGGGACTTCATCAAGCTCAAGCCCGAGGACACCGACGCCATGGCGGCCCTCGGCTCCACGCTGGCCGAGTTGAAGAAGTACGACGAGGCCGCCACCGTGCTGCACACGGCGGTGAACCTGAAGCCCCGCGAGAAGAACCTCCACCGGCAGCTGGGCGGCGTCTACGCGCGGGCCGACAACCAGCCCAAGTCCTACGAGGAGATGGTGGTCTACATCGCGCTCGAGCGCGGCACGCCGGCCGAGATCGCGGCCGATGCCGCGAAGAAGTCGCCTGCCAACAGTGACGCGGCGAAGGCCCTGGCCTCGATGGGAGCGCCCGACGAGTTGCGCTACTGGGAGGCCGACGGCCAGAAGTACGAGACCTGGTTCTACTGGGGCAAGAACGTGGCTCTCACGATGAGGGCCGGGTTGCAGGTCGCCAGGTCCGACTGGGGCGCGGCTCCGCCGAAGCTCTCGAAGCCGGCGCCGGTGACGCCGG
>JANXPZ010000069.1 GCA_025357055.1 Candidatus Eiseniibacteriota bacterium
ACCCTCACCCATATTCGGCGCCCTGCCGCCGATCACCCCTGGAAGCGTCGTGCAACCCCCAACCTCCCGCCCCGAACGGCAGGAGCAGGGGGGACATTTTGACTGACGCGTTAGGGGGACACTTTCACTGACTTGCGACACTCATGCAAAGCCTGATCGGGCTGCTCGCCACCGCGGACTGAGCGGGCGGGCCGTCCCCTACGGCCACACCATCGCGGCGGTGCTCACCATCGAACCGTCGGGCTCGTCCGACTGCTGGTAGCGCAGCAGCCGGCCCGGGCCGGGCTCGCACACGCGCAGCAGGAGGTAGGTGGGGGCGAAGCCGCAGATGTGAGTGGAATCGTCGTGCCCGGCGACGGCCTGGAACCAGCCCTCGGCGTCGCCCTGTCGGGCCGCGGCGAGCGCGGCGTGGTCCTTCTCCCCGACCTCCGTCCGCGTGCGCTCGTCGAGCTTCGGCTCGCGCGGATCGAAGCGCGGGCCGACGTGCGAGAGGTCGATGGCGCCGACGTAGACCGTGGCGCCGCCGTGCTTCCGCTCGGCGTCCCGCAGCGCGGCGACGAAGCGCTCGACCTGCTCGTCCTCGCGCGCCGTGATCCCCTGGTCGAGCAGCGCGCTGAAGCCGCCGCACAGGATGGGAACGATCTTCACGGGCCGCGGGCCGAGGCGCCGCTGCAGGTAGAGCGCCTGGAACTCGATCGAGTGCTCGTCCCGGTGCGCCAGTTCCGCGTGATACGGGTCCTCGCCCAGCGCCGCGGCCAGCGTGTCCACGAACGCGGTGTCGCACTCGAGCTTGCCGAGCGGGGTCTGGAAGTGCTTGCGCGTCAGCCCGAAGCGGTCACCCTGGAGCGCGTGGCCGGTGCCGAGGACCACGACGCGCAGCGGACCTTCCTGTTCGGGGCCCAGCTCGAGATAGGCGCGCGCGATGGTCGCGCCTGCGCGGCGCGGATCGAGATGCGGCGCGAGCAGGGCGCGCGGGCGCGCGTTCGCCGCCGCCACCGGCTCGCCGGCCGCAGCGCGCAGTTGCTCCGCCTGGGCGAAGTTGGAGTCGAGGAACGCTTCGAGCTCCCCGCGTTCGGCGGGATAGGAGTGCCCTTCGAGCGCGGCGGGGCGGACCTCGAGCGGATGGTAGGCGTCGAGCAGCTCGCGCCAGGCGGCGTGGAACTTCGGCGAGTCCAGCATCAGCAGGTCGTCGAGCTGACGGATGAAGTCGCGCACCATCTTGCCGATGCGGATGTCCCGGCTCTCGCGCATCAGCGCGGTCGTGATGTCGTTCACCGAGACGCTGCCGTCGAGCAGCTGCAGGATGCCGAGGGCCTCGATGCCCAGCACGGGCTGGCCGGGGATCACGCCGAGGGGGTCGCTCACGATCAGCAGCTCGCGGCCCTTGTCCTGGACGGGAGCCAGCATGAGCGGGCGCAGGCGCGGATACTCGGGCAGATCGTCGGCCTCGTCGAGCGAGACGCCCGGCGGGATCACGATGCGCGGCCCTTCGGCGGGCGGGACGGACTCGGATCCGGGCAGGATGATGCGCCCGGAGCGGGGTGGGTCCTTCGGATCGTCAGGGGACATGGGATTTCCGGGTGGGAGAGGCGAGGCGCGCGTTCGAGATTCGAGCGGCCAGCCTAACCCGGGCCGGCCCGCTTGGAAAGTTGGCGGCCTGACGGTTGGCGGCGCGGCCGGGCTGCGACTAAGATGCGGGCGACATGAGCGAGACGGAAGTGGACCGACCCACCGGAGCTGCGCGGCCGTGAATCCCGGCGCCGGCAGCGTCCCTGCGCATCTGATCGAGGTCCGCCTCGAGCGCGGGTTGATGCTGCCCGGACGGGTCTGGTGCGCCGAGCGGCCACGGGCCCTGGTCGCGGTGATCCACGGGTTGGGCGAACACAGCGCGCGCTACGCCGCGCTCGCCGCCGAACTGGTGCAGGCGCGCTTCAGCGTGGTGGCGCTCGACCTGCCGGGCCACGGCGAGGCGCAGGGCCCGCGTGGCGACGTGCCCTCGTGGGCACGATTGCGCGAACAGGTCGTGCCCTCCATGTTCACCGCCCTGCGCGGGCTGCCCGGCCAGCCCATGGACCTGCCGCACGTGCTGCTCGGGCACAGCCTGGGCGGGGTGCTGGCGCTGGATTACGCGATCGCGCATCCGCGCACGATCGTGTCCGCGGTGGCCGCCGCGCCGGGGCTGCGCAGCGCAATGCCGCCGTGGTGGAAGCTCGCCCTTGGCCACGCGGCGCGCTTCACCGCGCCGGGCGCCGGGTTCGCGCACGGGCTCGACGAGAGCGGCATGGCGCGTGACCCCGAGGTGCTGGCCCTGCGCAGGAGCGATCCGCGGGTGCACGATCGCATCAGCCCGCGGCTCTACTTCTCGTTCAACGAGGCGCGCCAGCGCGTGCTGCGCGAGGCGCGGGGGCTGCAGGTGCCCACGCTGCTGCTGCAGGGGATGGGCGATCGCATCGTGGACCCGAAGGGCGCGCTCGAGTTCAACGCCGCCGCGCCGCACGGCATGGTGCGGCTCATCACCTATGCCGGTGTCTACCACGAGGTCTTCAACGATCCCGATCGCAGCCAGGCCGTTCGCGACCTGCTCGGCTGGCTCGACGCGGTGCTGGTGGTCTGAGCGATCGCGACGCCCGGCCCGCGGCGCGGCTGCGCGCCGGCCTTCCTCCCGCCGAAAGAGGTGATGGATGAACCTGTTTCTGCTGTCCCTTGCGCTCGTCTCCACCCTGGCTGCAGCGGCCCCGTCCGGGCGGCAGGCCGCCCCGCTGAATCCGCCCATCCCCGTGTTCGATCCTGCCGGTTGCACGTCGGTGGTGGACAATCCGTACTTCCCGCTGCGGCCCGGCACGATCCTGGTGTACGAGACGCGCGCCGGGAAGACGACCGAGGTGGACACGGTCGTCGTGACGCGCGAGACGCGGACGGTCCTCGGGGTCGCCGCGGTGGTGGTGCGCGATCGCACCTATCGCGACGGGAAGCTGGTCGAGGAGTCCTTCGACTGGTACGCGCAGGACCGGAAGGGCAACGTCTGGTCCCTGGGCGAGGACACGAAGGACCTGCGCGACGGCGAGGTGGTGAGCACGGTGGGCGCATGGGAGGCCGGCAAGGACAGCGCCAGCGCCGGGATCGTCATGCCGGCGGTCCCCGAAGTCGGGATGGTGTACCGCAAGGCGTACCGCCGCGGCCGGGTGGAGGACCTCGCGAAGATGGAGAGCCTCGACGAGAAGGCGATGGTGCTGCACGATACGTTCACCGCCTGCGTCGAGACCGAGGAATGGTCTCCCCTCGAGCGTGACGCCCGCGAACGGAAGGTCTACGCGCCCGGCCTGGGCCTCGTGCTGCGGCAGACGGTGGTCGGGGACGAGCGCATGAAGCTGGTGAAGCTGATCGTGCCGTAGGGCATGCGCTCGGGGCGCATCGGGCACCGGGCCGTGCGGCGACGAAAGAGCCTCCGGGACGCACGGCCCCGGAGGCTCTTCTGCACGTCCAGCGGTGGCTCGCCGCCCTACAGCGCCGCCATCCTCGGCCAGAGCTTCTGCGCTTCTTCCCGGGCCTGCGCGCGCAGCTCCTCGATGTCGCCGCGCACCAGCCTGCCCTGGTCCACGACCACCTGTCCGGCGACCGTCACGCGACTCACCTGCGCGGGCTGGTCGCCCTCGCCCGCAGCGTAGACGACCTGGTCGCCCTCGAGCCCGGGTTCCCCCGGCGCTCCGGCGAAGCGCTCGGCCGCCAGCACGCGGCCGGTCACGAGCCGGCGCGCGGCGGCGTCCACTTCCTCGTGCACGCTGCCCGCGCTCAGGCGCTCGAGCGCGGCGAACTCCCGGGGCATGTCGGCCTCCCAGCCGTCGGTGCCGAGTGCCACCCTGCCGCTCACCCAGAGCGATGAGGCGTAGCCGACCCGGTTGCCCTCGTTGGAACGCGGGTTCTGCACCAGCCACAGGCCCTGCGACTCGGCCATGCGCACCTGCGATGGTTCGAGGTGCACCCCGTGCGCCATGATCGAGCCCGGGGGCAGCGCCTCGGTGGCCAGCAGCCGCTCGAGCGGGCCCTCGTAGCCGCGCTTGCGCGCGTCCTCGACGTCGGCGCGGTCCTCGGCCATGTGCACGTGCACCACGGTGTCCAGCTCGCGCGCCACCTCGCCGGCCTCGTGCAGCGTCTCGTCCGAGCAGGTGAACGAGGCGTGCAGGCCGACCACCCCGCGCACCAGCGGACGGTGGTTCGCGCGGAGGAAGCGGCGGCACTCGGCGAGTCCGCGGCGGCCCTCCTCGCGTCCGCCATTGCGGTCGGTCGCGCCGTAGCACAGCACGGCGCGGATGCCGAACTCCTGGCAGGCGTCGGCCAGCACGTCGAGCGAGCCCTCGATGAAGGCGGGCGACTCCTGGTGGTCGATGAGCGTGGTGGTGCCGTAGAGCAGGGACTCGGCCGCGTAGAGCCGGGCCGAAGCGCGCAGCGAGCGCTCGTCGAGGGCGCGGTCGAGCCGCCACCAGACGCGCTCCAGGATCTGCACGAAGTTCTCGGGTGGAGGGGCTGCCGGCGGCATGCCGTAGGGCGCCAGCGCGCTGTAGATGTGCGTGTGGGCGTTGATGAAGCCCGGGACCGTCCGGCTCGGCGTGGTCATCGCAGACCCTCCCTTGTATTCGATTCGCTGCGCGGCTCCGGCAAGCGCCGCGCGACGGCGTCCATCGCTTCGCGATCTGCAGGTGGCCGCCGCCCCGGAAGAGTCCACCGGAGGGGGCCACGCGGATGTCCCACGTCCAGCCGCAGACTATACCGCTTTCGGTGCCGGCCTTCAGTCGAGGCCCGCTCCGGGCCGCCCCCGTCCGCGACCGCCCCGGGCGTCAGGCGCCCCCGCCCGGCGCGGCCTGCGCCGGACCGGGGAGCGTGCGGTCGAGCGCCCCGGCGACGCGGCGCAGTTCCGCCATCATCGCCTCGAAGCCCGCGAACGTCAGGCTCTGACGGCCGTCGCTGACCGCGCGCCCGGGCTCGGGATGGACCTCCACGATCAGGCCGTCCGCCCCCGCGGCGAGGGCGGCCCGGGCGAGGGCGGGGACCCACTCGCGGCGGCCGGCGGCATGGCTCGGATCCACGATCACCGGCAGGTGCGTCAGCTCCTTGAGCACGGGCACGGCCGACAGGTCGAGCGTGCCGCGCGTCGCCGGCTCGAACGTGCGGATGCCGCGCTCGCAGAGGATCACGCGCGGGTTCCCGGCCGCGGCGACGTATTCCGCCGCGAGCAGCAGCTCGTCCAGCGTGGCCATCAGGCCGCGCTTCAGCAGGACGGGCCGGGGCTGGGCCCCGACGGCCGAGAGCAGCCGGAAGTTCTGCATGTTGCGGGCTCCGACCTGCAGCAGATCGGCGTAGCGCGCCACCAGCTCCACGTCCTCGGGGGCCAGGACCTCGGTGACCACCGCCAGACCGGTCTCCTCGCGCGCGGCGGCCAGCAGCCGGAGCCCCTCCTCGCCCAGACCCTGGAAGCTGTACGGCGAGGAGCGCGGCTTGAACGCGCCGCCGCGCAGCAGCCTTGCCCCGGCGGCGGCCACGCAGCGCGCCGTGCTCAGCAGTTGCTCCTCGTCCTCGACCGCGCACGGGCCTGCGGCCACCACGATCTCGGGGCCGCCGAAGGTGACGCCGGCGACCCGGATGCGGCTGTCGGCCGGGTGGTAGGCGCGCGCGGTGAGTGGATACGGAGGCGCGCTCAGACGGACTTCGCGCACTCCCGGCAAGGCCTCGAGCCGGGCCGCCAGCGACTCGCCGGCCTGCCCGATCACGCCCACCAGCGTCTCGTGCTCCAGTTCGCTGACCTGCGCCCTCAGGCCCTCGTTCTCGATCAGCCGGACGACCTCCGCCTTCTGGTGCATCGGACAGCCGGGCTCCAGCACGGCGATCATGTGCGCTCCTGCGGGTTCCTGGGTGAGAGGGTGGATCCGGCGCGCAGCGCGGCGAGGAACGCCGCCGGGTCGCGGCCGGCCTCGATCGCCTCGATCAGCGCGCTGCCCACGATGAAGCCGTCCGCATGGCCGGTGAGTGCCGCGACCTGCCGCGCGTCGCGGATGCCGAAGCCGGCCAGCAACGGCACGGCCGACGCCGCGCGCGCCCGGTCCAGGTACGGCGCCAGCCCGGACGATCCGTGAAGCGCATCGCGCGCCGGGGCCGGACCACCGGTCGTCCCGGTCACGGTGACGGCGTAGGTGAAGCCCTGGCTGGCCGCGCCGATCCGTCGCAGGCGCTCCGGGGGCGTGACCGGCGTCACCATCCCGATCGACGCGATGCCGGCCGGTGACAGGACGGAGCGCAGAGCCATGCTCTCCTCGAGCGGCAGGTCGGGGACGATGACCCCCGAGATGCCCGCAGCGACGGCCGCGTGCGGGAGTCGATCGAGGCCGAAGGCGAGCAACGGGTTCAGGTAGCTCATCAGGACGAGCGGCGCGCCGGGGCGCGGAGTCAGCGCGGCGAGCGCCTCGAGGATCCAGCGCAGCGTGGTCCCGGCGGCGAGCGCCGTCCGGCTGGCCCGCTGGATCGTGGCCCCGTCCGCCATCGGATCGCTGAACGGCACGCCGACCTCGACCACGTCCGCGGCCGCGGCGACCGCGGGGAGCAGGCCGAGGAAGCGCTCGCGATCGGGGAAGCCGGCCGTCAGGAACGCGGCGAGCGCCAGGCGCGGCGCGTGCCCGTCGCCACGGATCGCCTCGGCGAGGCGGGAGCCCCCGGAGGGGGGCGCGAGGTCACGCGCGCTCATCGTGCGCTCCGGGGTGCGCTCCCGGGTGCGCTCAGCGCGGCCGCATCGCCAGCGGTGGCCGCCTGCCCGGCCCGCAGCGCGTCGAGCGCCGGCAGGTCCTTGTCGCCGCGGCCCGAGAGCCCGATCAGCAGCACCGCGCCAGGGTGCGCCGCCGCGTAGCGCCGCGCGCCGGCGAGGGCGTGCGCGGACTCGAGCGCCGGCAGGATGCCCTCGGCGGCGCAGCACTCGTCCAGCGCCGCCAGGGCCTCGTCGTCGGTCGCGACCTCGTAGGCCACGCGCCCCACGGCGTGCAGCAGCGCGTGCTCCGGCCCGACGCCGGGATAGTCGAGCCCTGCCGAGATCGAGTGGGTCTCGATCACCTGGCCGTCGCCGTCCTGCAGGAGCAGCGAGTGGCTGCCGTGCAGCACGCCGGGCGTGCCGAAGGCGAGCGTGGCCGCGTGCTCGCCGAGTCCCGTGCCGCGCCCGCCGGCCTCGATGCCGACCAGCCGCACCTGCGCATCGCCGAGCAGCGGGTGGAACAGGCCGATGGCGTTCGAGCCGCCGCCCACGCAGGCGAACGCCGCGTCCG
>JANXPZ010000070.1 GCA_025357055.1 Candidatus Eiseniibacteriota bacterium
CGGACGCGGCGTTCGCCTGCGTGGGCGGCGGCTCGAACGCCATCGGCCTGTTCCACCCGCTGCTCGGCGATGCGCAGGTGCGGCTGGTCGGCATCGAGGCCGGCGGGCGCGGCACGGGACTCGGCGAGCACGCGGCCACGCCGTGCTGCCCCGCGCCGGTCTCGGCGATCACCCGCTGCGCGCCGAGACGGCGGGCGAGCAGCGCCTGCCCGATCGCGTTGTTGATCTTGTGGGCGCCGGTGTGCGCGAGGTCCTCGCGCTTGAGCCAGACCTCCGCGCCCCAGCGCGCGGACAGTCCGCGGGCCGGCGTCAGCGGCGTCGGCCGTCCCACCCAGTCGCGCAGCTCGCCCTGCAGCGCGCCCTGGAACTCCGGGTCCGCCAGCGCCGCGGCCGCTTCCTGCTCGAGCCGCGTCAGCGCGGGCATCAGGGTCTCGGGCACGAAGCGCCCGCCGAAGGGGCCGAAGCGCCCGCGCTCGTCGGGCAGATCCCCCCGGATGAGGGCGGCGAGCAGCGCCGCCGGGTCGAGTGCTTCCGGTCGCAACTCCAGACTCATGTCCGCTCCCTTTCGCTCTCGGCGAGCCTCTCCTCCGCGTCGCGCACTGCCAGGACGAAGTCCCGGATGCGGCGCGGGTCCTTCACTCCGGGCGCCGACTCGACGCCGCTCGAAACGTCCACCATCGCCGGACGGACCGCGAGGATCGCGGCCCCCACGTTCCCGGGCGTGAGCCCGCCGGCCAGCACGAGCCGCGCGCGCCGTGCCACGCGTGCGGCGCGTCCCCAGTCGGGCAGGACGCCCTGCCCGCTGACGCCTCCTTCATAGAGGAGCAGCGGCTTCTCGCCCGGGCTGCGTCCGAGGAATCCCTCGATCAGCGATGGCGCGGCGGGCGTGTCGTGGAACGCCGGGAGCCGCTGCGCGGCGGGCACGAGCCCCTCCAGCAGCTCGCAGGCCTCCGCGTCGGCCTGCACCAGGTCCAGCGTGAGGAGCTTGATGAGCTCGCGCACCCCGTGCGGGATCACCGAGCCGAAGACGCCGACCCGCAGCAGCGTGGGAGGTGCCCCGCGTGCCAGCCTCGCGGCCTGGTGCGGCGTCAGCCGTCGCGGCGAGGGGGCGAAGACGAAGCCGACGGCGTCCGCGCCGGCCTGGACCGCGGCTTCGATCGCGCCGGGGGAGGTGACGCCGCAGATCTTCACGCCGATCCTCATGGCGCCCCCGCCTCGGCGCGGCCCGCCGCGACCAGCTGCGCCACCAGCGCTTCCGGATCCGGTGCGCACATCAGCGCCTGGCCCACGAGGGCGAGGTCGTAACCGTCCCGCACGGCCCGGCGCACGTCCGCCGCATCGGCGATGCCGCTCTCGGCGACCCGCCGCCGTCCCGGCGGGATCGCCTGCGACAGGCGCGCGTGGCGCGCGGTTTCGCTCGTGAGGTCGGACAGGTTGCGCGAGTTCACACCGATCAGGATCGCGCCCGGGGCGTCCGGCGGGACGAGCGCCGCCGCCCGGTGCAGGTCCTCCTCGTCGAACGCCTCGAGCAGCACGAACAGGCCCAGCTCGCCCGCGGCATCGAGCAGCTCCCGGGCGCGCGCGTCCTCCAGGATGCGCAGGACCAGCAGGACCCCGCCCGCGCCCGCGACGCGCGCCTCGAGCAGCTGGTAGGGATCCACCAGGAAGTCCTTGCGCAGGGTCGGCACCGGGAGCTCCCGGGCGGCCGCCTCGAGGTGCTCGAGCGCCCCGCCGAAGGCGTCCGGCTCGGTGAGGACGGAGACCGCCGCGGCGCCGCCGCGCGCGTAAGCCGCGGCGCGCGCGGCGATGTCCGCCGGCGTCGAGCGGGGCGCGAGGCGTCCGGCCGAGGGCGAGCGGTGCTTGATCTCGGCGATGAGATCGAACCCCGCCGGATGGAGTCGCAGCGGCGGCGCGGGCTCTGCCCCCCGCGCCCGCCGGCGCAGAGCCGCCTCGGGTTCGCGGCGCCGGGCCTCGGCCGCGCGTTCGGCGCTCGAGCTCGCCATCGCCTGGAGGAAGTCACGCATCGGGGGCTCCGCGGAGCCGGGCGAGCAGGTCCGCCGCGCGTCCGTCGGCGATCGCTTCCGCCGCCGCCCGGGCCGCGGGCAGCGGCCCGGACACCGTGCCCGTCAGCTCCAGCACCAGCGCGGTCCCGAGCACGAGCGCGTCCGCGTGCGCGCCGGGCTCGCCGGAGAGCGCGGCGGTGAGCGCGGCGGCGTTCCCCGCGTGCCCGTCGCCCTGCAGGTCCCCGGACTGGCAGCGCTCGAGTCCGTAGTCGGCCGGGTCGCGCACGCTGCGGGTGACGGACCCCGGACGCACCTCGAAGAGCAGGAACGGACCGGCCGGGGTGGCCTCGTCCCAGCCGTCGTTGCCGTGGACCACGAACGCCCGCTCGACCGCCAGGCCGGAGAGCGACTCCGCGATCAACTCAGCCGCGTGGGGCGAGAACGCGCCCACCAGCTGGAACGGCGGCTCCGCGGGATTGGTGAGCGGGCCGAGCAGGTTGAAGACGGTGCGGATGCCGAGCGCGCGGCGCACGGGAGCGAGGGACTTCATGGCCGGATGGTAGTGCGGAGCGAAGAGGAAGGTGAAGCCGGTGCGCGCGAGCAGTGCGCCCGCGGCGCCGTCCTCGAGCGGGAGCGGGAGCCCGAGCGCCTCCAGCACGTCGGCGCTCCCGGTGCGGCTCGACACCGAGCGGTTGCCGTGCTTGGCGACGCGCAGCCCGCACGCTGCCGCGAGCAGCGCGACGCCGGTCGAGAGATTGAGGCTTCCGGAGTCGTCGCCGCCGGTGCCGCAGGTGTCCACCAGCGGCGTTCCGGCCGGCAGCAGGGGACGGCGCGCCAGCCGCCGCATGGCCAGCGCGAAGCCGCGCAGCTCCTCCGCGGTCTCGCCCTTGGCCCGCAGCGCGGCGAGCACGGCGCCGGCCAGCGCGGGCTGGACGTCCCCGGCCGTGAGCGCGGTGAGCAGGTCGGCGGCCTCCTGCTCGGCGAGATCCCGCCCCGAGACCAGCCGCTCGAGCACGGTCTTCATGACACGCGCTCCCCGGGCTCCAGCTCGAGGAAGTTCGCGAGCAGCTGCGCGCCCTGCGGGGTGAGCACGCTCTCGGGGTGGAACTGCACGCCCTCGGCCGGGAAGCGCCGGTGCCGCAGGCCCATGATCTCGCCGTCGGAGGTGTAGGCGCTGATGGCCAGCTCCGCCGGAAGCCCCTCCTCGGCCACGGCGAGCGAGTGGTAGCGCCCGGCCGGGAACGGGCTGGGCAGTCCCTGGTAGAGCGTGCGCGCGTCGTGATAGACCGGCGAGGCCTTGCCGTGACAGAGCTGTCGCGCCGGGCCGACCGCGCCACCCAGCACCGCGGCCAGCGCCTGGTGCCCGAGGCAGACGCCGAGCACGGGGACGCTCGGCAGCAGGTCCGCGATCAGCGCCATCGAGATGCCGGCGTCCTCGGGCCGGCCCGGGCCGGGGGAGACGACCAGGTGCGTCGGTTCGAGCGCCCGCGCGCCGGCGACCGTGAGCTCGTCGTTGCGCCGCACCGTCACCACGGCCCCCAGCATGCGCAGGGCCTGGACCAGGTTGAAGCTGAAGGAGTCGTAGTTGTCGATCAACAGCACGTGCCGGTTCACAGTCCCTCCTGCGCGAGGTCGAGGGCGGCGATGAGTGCCGCTCCCTTGGCGAGCACCTCGGCGTGTTCCCGCTCCGGCATGCTGTCGGCGACGATGCCGGCGCCGGCCTGGAACGCGTAGCCGCCCGGGCCGAAGACCAGCGTGCGGATGGCGATGGCCTGGTCCATCGAGCCGCCGAGCCCGAAGTAGCCGACCGTCCCGGCGTAGAGCCCGCGCCTGACCGGTTCGAGCTCGTCGATCAGCTGCATCGCGCGGACCTTGGGCGCGCCCGTGACCGTGCCGGCCGGGAACGCGGCGGCGAACAGGTCGAAGGCATCGAACTCGGGCGCGAGCACGCCGCTCACCCCGCTGACCAGGTGCATGACGTGGCTGTAGCGCTCGACCGCGCGGAAGGGCTCGACCCGGATCGAGCCGGTCGTGGCGACGCGCCCGAGGTCGTTGCGCGCGAGGTCCACGAGCATGACGTGCTCCGCCGCCTCCTTGGGGTCCGCCAGCAGCTCGGCCGCGAGCCGCTGGTCGTCCGCGTCGTCCCCGCCCCGCGGGCGCGTTCCGGCGATGGGCCGCAGCGCGGCGCTGCGGCCCTCGAGCCGCACGAGGGCCTCGGGCGAGGAGCCCACGAGGCGCACGCCGCCCAGGTCGAGGTAGTACATGTAGGGGGACGGATTCGTCAGGCGGAGCGCCCGGTAGACCGTGAAGGGATCGAGATCGCTCTCGCCCGAGAAGCGCGTCGCGAGCACCAGCTGGAACACGTCGCCCGCCCGGATGTGCCCCTGCGCCCGGCCGACGGCGGCGTGGAACTCCGCCGCATCCAGGCTCGGCACGGCCGGGCCGTGCGTGCCCCCGCGCGGGAGCGCGTCGAGCGGGCCGCGCAGCGCCCGGATGACCTCGCGGCGCAGGGCCTGGCGCTCCGCCTCGTCGCCGGCGTGGAGCAGTGCGACGCGCCGGGTCGAGTGGTCGAAGACCAGCAGCGAGCGTGGCGCGACGAAAGCGGCCAGCGGATCCTCCGTCCGCGCGGCCACCCGGGGCGCGAGGCGCTCGAAATGGCGCACCAGGTCGTAGGCGGCCACGCCGACGAGCCCGCCCTGGAAGGGGAGGCCGGGGACCGCGGGGCCCGGGCGCGGCGCGCCGGCGAGCGCCGCGCGGAACGCGGCCAGCAGCTCCGCGCGGCCCTGCGGCGCGGGCATCACCCGTCCGTCCACGCGCAACTCGCGCTCGTCGAGCACGACGTCGGTGCCGCCGTTGAAGCCGATGAAGGAATAGCGGCCGAGCGTCTCGCCGCGCTCCACGCTCTCCAGCAACAGCCGGGGCTGGAAGGGGCGCAGCTTGATGAACGCCGAGACCGGCGTGTCGAGATCTGCCGCGATGTCGAAGGGAGGCTTCATGGGTTCCTCGGTCGTGACGTTGAGGTCCACCGAGGAGGGGAACGAAGAACCCACCCCCGGTCGTCCCGGAAGTGGGTCTGGTCGGTTCCGTCAGCCCGCGCTAACGCTCCCGCAGCCGCACCTCCGAGGAGGCAGGCCACCACCACCAACCCTGGGTCAGGGCCGTGGACACAGGCATCGCGAAGCAGGCGCTGTTCTTCATGGACACAAGTATCGGGGCGGATGGGGCACGGAGTCAACCGATCCTTCGGCGATCCCGCGCAAGCGGACTCCGCGGCGGGAGTCCGCCGTGCCCGGCAGGCCACGCTGCCGATGGGACCATCGGACCAGTGGCGGACCGCCGCGCCGGTTCGCCCAGCGACCCGGGAATCGCGTAGACTCCCTCCGATTTCGCCGGTCGCGCCCGAGGCCGACGGCGCATCGCACCGAACGACCCGCGCCCCGTGTCCGCCACCCGACCCACGCTTGCGTGGGTGCCCGGCGGCACGCCCGGCCTACCCCCACGAGGGAGAACCCGCCGTGAAGCATCTGGACCTCTTTCTGACCGACGCCCAGCTGGCCTGCGAGATCGCGCGCTGCGTCTACTGCGAGGAGAAGCCCTGCACCGAGGCCTGCCCGGCCGATTGCTCGCCGGCCGACTTCATCATGGCGGCGAAGGGCGGCACGCCCGCGGACCTCGCGCGTTCGGCGGCGCTCATCATGACCAAGAACCCGCTGGGCGGGGTCTGCGGCGCGGTCTGCCCGGACACGCACTGCCAGGCGGCCTGCTCGCGCAGGCTCTTCGACCGTCCCATCGAGATCCCCTACGTGCAGGCGGCGATCGTGGCGCGCGCGAAGGCGCTCGGGGTGATGCCGAAGCTCGAGCTCACGCCGGCCAACGGGAAGCAGGTCGCCATCGTGGGCTCGGGCGCTGCGGGTCTCGCGGCGGCGCTGGTGCTGGCGCAGATGGGCTACGAGGTGGACCTCCTCGACCGGCAGGCGAAGCCCGGCGGCGCGGTCCGATGGATCCCGGGGCACCGCATGGACCCGGGCGTGCTCGAGACCGACATCGCCTGGTTGCTCGAGCATCCGCGCGTGCACCTGCACGCGAGCCGCCCGGTGGACGATGCCGGCGCGCTGCTCGCGCAGGGCTACGCCGCGGTGCTGCTCGCCGGCGGGCTCCACGAGCCGATCACGCTGGGCATCGAGGGCGAGGCGCTGGCGGTGTCGGGTAACGCCTACCTGGCCGATCCGGCGCGCTGGCCATCGACCGGACGGGTGGCCGTGATCGGCGGCGGGGCCATCGCCTGCGACTGCGCCACCACCGCGCTCGCGCGTGGCGCCACCGGCGTCGAGTTGATCACGCTGGAGCAGTGGAGCGAGCTGCCGCTGACCCCGAAGGAGCGCCGGGAGCTGCTCGATCATCCCGTGAACCTCGTGGGCCGCACGCGCGTCATGGCCGTGCTCGCCCCGGGCGGCAAGGTGGGCGGCGTGCGCGTGCAGCGCGTGTCCCTCGCCGGGGGTGAGGAGTTCCACCCGTCGAAGATGACGCTGGTCAGCGGCACCGAGCAGACGCTGCCCGGGATCACGCAGGTCATCGTCGCCATCGGCAACCGCGCCGGGCTCAAGAGCGATGGCCGCGCCGGGGTGTTCATGGCGGGCGACGGCGCCTGGGGCCCCTCGACCGTGGTCGAGGCCTCGGCCTCGGGCAAGAACGCGGCGCTCGAGCTGGACGCCTGGGTCCGCAGGCAGCCCGCGCCGAAGATCGACCGGCCGAAGAAGGGCCGCGTGCGCGTGCCCGGCTACGCCGACGTGCCGGTGTCGCTCGAGACCGACTTCTTCGGGCGCACGATCCGCTCCCCGTTCCTGCTCTCGGCGGCACCGCCGACCGACGGCTACGAGCAGATGAAGAAGGCGCTCGACGCCGGCTGGGCCGGCGGCATCATGAAGACCGCGTTCGACGGTCTCGAGATCCACATCCCCGCCGACTACATGCACGCCTTCGACGACGAGACCTACGGCAACGCCGACAACGTCTCGGACCACACGCTCGACCGCGTCTGCCGCGAGATCGGGAGACTGGTGAAGGAGTACCCGGACCGCCTGATCGGCGCCTCGACCGGCGGGCCGGTCTCGGGGCGCGACGCCGAGGACAAGCTGGTCTGGCAGTCCAACAGCCGCAAGCTCGAGCGCGCCGGCGCCCAGCTGGTCGAGTTCAGCCTCTCCTGCCCGCAGGGCGGCGATGGCACGGAGGGCGCGATCGTCTCGCAGTCGGCCAACCTGACCGCCAAGGTCATCGACTGGATCATGGAGACCAGCGATCCGCAGGTGCCCAAGCTCTTCAAGCTCACGGGCGCGGTGACCTCGATCGAGGTCATCCTGCGGGCCGCCAAGCAGGTGCTGGACCGCTACCCGCAGAAGAAGGCCGGGGTGACGCTCGCGAACTCCTTCCCGACGCTGTTCTTCCGGCCGGGGAAGAAGCAGGAGTGGGACGAGGGCATCGTGGTCGGCATGAGCGGCGCCGGCGTGGCGCCGATCTCGAACCTGTCGCTGGCCTCGGTCGGCAATCTCGGGGTCACGGTCTCGGGCAACGGCGGACCGATGGACTACCGCTCGGCCGCGCACTTCCTGGCGCTGGGTGCGCGCACCGTCCAGTTCTGCACGGTGGCGATGAAGTACGGCGTGGGCATCGTGGGCGAGCTGCACTCGGGCCTCTCGCACCTGATGCAGGCGCGCGGCATCCACTCGGTCGAGGAGCTGATCGGCCGGGCGTTGCCGAACCCGGTCGTCGACTTCATGGCGCTGTCGCCCACGCTGCGGATCCCTTCGCTCACGCAGGAGCTGTGCGTCTCGTGCGGCAACTGCACGCGCTGCGGCTACCTCGCCGTGAGCCTGGACGCCGACCGGCTGCCGCGCTTCGACGCCGCGAAGTGCATCGGCTGCAGCCTGTGCGCGCAGAAGTGCTTCACCGGCGCCCTGGCGATGCGCGACCGCACGCCCGATGAGCGGGCGGCGAAGGTCGCGGGGGTGTAGAGGGCGCCGGGCACGCCGGTCGCAGGACGCGGGCCCCGGTGGACGCCCTCCGGGGCCCGCGCTGCCCGGTTCAGTCTGCGGTGTCCGAACGCTACGCCTGGACCGCCGCCGCCGCCGGCTCGGGATGTTTCTCGAGCCAGCGGTTGAACAGCCACATGGCCAGCGCCGAAGCGAAGCCGATCGCCATCAGGATGATCCACCCCGTGGCGTTGTTCCGCGGGACCAGCTCGAGCAATCCGTCGGGCCGCACGGTGGCGTCCTTCGCCATGATCTCGTTGAAGATGAGCGCTCCCACCGGGCCGCCGGTCAGCGAACCCACCGCCACCGGCAGGCTGGCATAGCCGAGGAACAGCCCCTCCTGACCCTTGGGCGAGAGCGCTCCGATGTACTCGTACATGCGCGCCGAGGTGAACAGCTCGCCGAACGCGATCATGGCCACGGTGAGGATCAGGAACACCGATCCGATCGGCAGCCAGTTGGCCGCGAGCAGGCGCACGCCCCCGGCGGAGTAGATCGGGAACAGGTTGATCGCCATGGACAGGCCGATGATCACCGTGCCGATGACCATCGAGCGGATCGCGCGGACCTTGCCGAAGAGCGCGGTGACCAGCAACTGGAAGGCGACGATGACGAAGGGATTGGCCGCCGTGTAGAGGTCCATGGCCGGGCTGGCCTCGACCACCCGCTTCGCATAGAGCGGCAGCACGTTGTAGACCTGCGTGTAGAGGAACCAGAAGCCGCTCATCACGATCAGGAACATGCTGAAGCGCCCGTTGCGGAGCACCAGCACCATGTCGAGCAGGATGCGGCCCATCGAGCGCCGCGGCTTCGCCGGCGTGCCGGCGGCGACCGCGGGCTCCCGGTAGAAGAAGAGCACCACGAAGAACGCCACGATCGAGGCCGCCGCGGCCACGGCGAAGATGTACGAGAGGCCCGAGCCCGAGCGGGCCCCCGCGGGAGCGTTGCGGATCAGCCAGGCGATGGCCAGTCCGCCGCCGAGGATCAGTCCGGCGAACGGCAGCGCCGTCCACGCCCGGTTGCCCGGCTTCGAGGACTCGACCGAGCGGTAGACCAGCAGGATGAGGGCGCCGGCGACCAGGGCGCAGATGCCGACCACGGCCAGGGTGGTCGGCAGGCTTGAGCCGGTGCGCACCACGAACGCCACGCCGCGCCCGACCAGCGAGCCGATGTTGATGATCATGTAGAAGATGGCGAACCCGAGCGTGACCCGCGCGCCGGCGCTCTTCTGCATGGTGCCGGAGATGCAGGGCTTGATCACCGAGCCGCCCACGCCGATCAGCAGGATGGCGGCGAGGACCGTGGCGATCAGGCCGGGGGAGGCCGTGAACTCCTTGTGGATGATGGGGGACAGGGCGGCCCCGCCGAACCACACCGGGGCGCCCATCAGCGTGTAGCCGGCGGCGAGCAGCACGAAGGCCACCAGCAGCGAGCGGCGGAAGCCGACCTGGTCGGCGACGGTGCCGGAGAGGATCGGCAGGAAGTAGACGATGGTCCACAGCACGCTGTTCAGGTTCGAGGGCCAGTACGCCCCGAGTCCGAGCTGCCCGAGATAGATGACCACGAAGCTGGCCATCGAGTAATACGCGGCGCGCTCGAACAGCTCGGTGACGTTGGCGCTCCAGAACACGCCAGGGAACTTCGCGGTGTCTTCGGCCATCAGGGTCTCCTCGACGCGTGGGGCGGATCCCGAGTGAGCGTGTACGACGATGACGCCCCGACCAGGCTGCGCCAGTCCGCAGCATAGCATCCGCACGGAGGTGCGCCCCAGCCCGCCCCGGGCCGCAGGGTGCCGCGGGCGCGACTCAGATGACCAGCAACGCGACCAACGCGAGCGCCATCGCCAGCGCCGCGGTCGCGGGCAGGCCCAGCATCGGGATCACGACCAGGCCCGCGACCAGTGAGCCGGCGCAGCCGCCGAGCAGGTCGGCGGCGTAGACGGGGCCGATGACGGCGCTGCCGTCGGGTGCGCCGTCGAGCACGGCGTAGGCGAACGCGGCCGCGACCAGGAAGCCGCTGGCGAGGAGCAGTGCCGAGCTGCCCGCCAGCCCGCCCCCGGCGTCCGCGCGGAGCGACAGGGCGCAGAGGACGCCGAGCGCGGCGAGCGCGGCGAACGTGAGCGCGCCGGCGCAGCGCCCGCAGCCGATCCGGCGCACCAGGCGCTCCAGCGCCCAGGCGCCCAGCGCCAGCCCGCCCATGAACGCCATGAGCAGCACGCCGAGGTCCTGGTAGAGCACGCCCGAGCGCGTCTGGTACCCGAGCAGGAGCGCCGACTCGAGCAGCATGCCCGCGAAGCCCGCGGCGCCGGCGAGCAGCATGCGACGCGACCGGGCGCGCCGCCGTGCGAGCCGGAACGCGAGCCCGGACATCGCCGCCGCGGCCCACGCCCACGGCGCGCGCGCGAGCGCTGCGGCACTCGGATCCGGCAGATCGAGCCGCGCCAGTCCCGGGAAGAAGCGCGCGAGCCAGAGCATCATGGTGGTCTGGTAGCAGATGGGCCGGGCGTCGCGATTGGCGAGCGCGGGCGAGGCCGCCAGCCGCTGCGCGATCTCCGCGAAGCGATCGTTGGTGTAGAGGTAGCGCACGTACGCCGGGGTGACCAGGCGCGCGCCGGGATCGCGCGTGCGCAGGCGCCCGCCCAGCACCGCGGGATCGCGCTCGAGCGGCGCGCGCGAGGCGAACACGAGGTTCGTGGTCCCCGGCAGCACGACCGTCGCGGGGAGGACCTCGCGCAGCGCCCGGTGGATGCTCGCCGTGCGCCGGGAGAGCGCGGGCGTCCAGAGGTTCTCGGCGCTCCTCAGGCGCAGGGCGAGCACGCCGCCGGGCGCGAGGTGCGCGGCGCAGGCGGCGAAGAACTCGCGCGTGTAGAAGCGATTCGTGCGCCCCGACCCGGGCTCGGGCAGGCCGATCAGGATGAGGTCGTAGACCGGTGCGTGGTCGAGGAAGCGGCGCGGATCGGCGAAAGCGAGGCGCACGCGCGGATCGGCGAGCGCCTGTCGCTGCGGCTCCGGCAACTGCGGCTCGACGAGGGCCAGGAACCGCGCGTCCAGCTCGACGTCGTCCACGCGCGCGGGGTGGCGGCGGAGCAGTTCGGCGACCAGCCCCTGCGCGGCTCCGCCCAGGACCAGCACCCGGTCCACGGTGTCGCGCTGGATGGCGGCGAGCTGGACGAACTCCTCGGCGGCGGTGCCCTGGCTCTCGTAGGCGAGCGCGTCGTTCTCGAACACCGCGATCTGGCCGAGCGCGCCGGTCACGGTGACGCGGCCGTAGGGCGTATCGCGCGTGGCGCGCAGGTCAGGATGGTTCCAGCGCGTCATGCCCCGGTCGAGCGCGGGCGCGGCGATCAGCAGGGCGAGGGCGAGGAAGAGGCCCCCGGCGGCGGCCGCGCCGGGCGCGCGCGAGCCGCGCCAGGCGACGGCGATGGCGGCGATCCCGCAGAGCAGCGCGGCGCCCAGGTTCTGCAGCCCCGCGGCGGGCAGGAGCGTGGCGAGCAGGCCGCCGAGCAGGCCGCCCGCGCTCTCGATGGCATAGGCGGACGCGGGGGAGCGGCCGGTCGCGATGAAGCGCCGGGCCGTCCACTGGAAGAGCAGACCGAGCAGGAGCGAGACGGGGACCAGGCAGAGCGCCAGGGCGAGCAACTGCCGCCCGAAGGGCAGGTAGGCGCCGGGCACGCCACCGAAGAGGATGCGCACGCAGCGAGCGAGCACGAGCGCGAGCGGCAACAGGACCCCGAGCGCGACGAAGAGCCGCCGCACCGCGTGCTCGCCGGGCGGCCTGGCGCCCCGGCCCGGAGCGGCGCCGGCGGCGCTGCCGAGCAGCCAGGCGCCCAGTCCCAGCACGAGCACCAACTCGCTGCCGAAGAAGGCGACCTCGCACTCGCGCAGCAGGACCACCTGCGCGAGCAGCGCGATCGCGCCGACGGCGAAGAGGTGGAGTCTCATGCCTGGACCGCGTGTCCCCTGAGCCCGGGCCGGGTCCCGCGCTCCGGCCGGCGCGGCCGCCGCATGCGGCCGCGGTTCACCGGACCTGCGTTTCCCGGAAATGGATGCTGCGGAAGGTCCAGAACTCGGCGCCACTCTTCCACGCGTCCTTCGAGAGCCCCGCCTTGAGACAGAGGTTCTCGAGCAGGGCATCCCGGTCCCAGCCCTGCTCGACCGCCACCTGCGGCAGGAACACGGCCGTGCGGCCATCCCGGCGGATCTGGACCCCGTCGCGGCCGACGACGACCGCTTCGGGGCCGGCGACGCGCTCGAGCGGGGTGAGCACCGAGATCTCGATCTCGATGTCCTTGAGCTCCGCGGCCTCGAGCGGCGGGAAGCGCGGGTCCTCGGTCGCGGCCGCGAGCGCCATGGCCCCGACGTTCTGCACGAGCGGCCGGTCGGCGGCCATGTGACCGATGCAGCCGCGCAACTCCCCGCGCGCATAGAGGGTCACGAACGCGCCCTGCCCGCGCCGCGCGGCGGGGGAGAAGCCACGGGGCGACGGCACCGTGCCGGTCGCGAACCAGCGCTCGAGCGTGCGGCGCGCCAGCCGCAACAGCGCCTTCCGGTCGGTGGGAGCGAGCGCCGCGTCCGCCCTCGCGACCGCCGGCGGGTCGAGCGCCGCGGTGTCCGTCCCGCCGGGGCCCGCGCAGAACATCACCGCGCCGTAGCCCACGACGCGCGCGGGATCGCCCACCGGCACGTCGCCGCTGCTGGCCTGCGACAGCACGATGCCGCGCGTGGCGCCCAGCGCCCTCGCCGTCCCCATCGCCACGAGGATCGCCCCCTCTCCGCAGGCACAGGTCTCGAGTCCGCGATGGCCGGCCCGCAACTGCGCCGCCGCGACCTGCTGCAGCCCCGCCGCGTCCAGCCGCGCGATGGCGGCGAGCACGGCGCGGTCCGCGACGATACCACCTTCGTAGTCCGGGTAGTGCGACAGGTCGCTGCTCGCCACGATCAGGGCGTGGCGTCCGGCGAGGACGCGCGCCAGCGACTGGACGAAGCGCGCCAGGACCAGCGGGTCCTCCGTGCCGACGACCACGGGCAGGATCCTCACGCCCGGCAGCACGACCTGCGCGAACGGCACCTGCGCCTCGATCGAGTGCTCGCGCTCGTGGACGCGCACGTCCGGGTGGATGGCCCCGCCCATGGCCAGCAGCGCGGCCGCGGCCGCCGTGTCCACCTCGGCCACGCCCAGCGGCGTGCGGAAGCCCGCGCCCGGGTAGACCGAGACGCCCGAGAAGCCCGGCGTCGTGTGATTCGTGCCGAGGATGACGACCAGGTCGTAGGCCAGGCCTGCGGCCTGGCGCCAGCCGTCGGCCGCGATCTGTCCCGAGTAGACGTAGCCCGCGTGGGGCAGGACCAGCGCGACCGGACGCTCGCCCCGGGCCGGCACGGCGTCGGCGAGGAACGCATTCACCGCGGCCTCGAGCCTCGCGGGCTCCCGCGGATAGAACTGGCCCGCGACCGCGGGCGGGCGCACGGCCGCCTGCGGTGTCGTGGCCGCGGGGGAGGAGCAGGTCGCGCTGCTGAAGACGGCCGCCGAGGCGAGCAGGACCGGCAGCCTGTTCCATGCGCCCGGGCGCTTCACGGAGCGGCAAGCAGGGGAGGAACTCATCGCCGGCCCCGCCGCGCGGGCTGCAGGACGTGTGCGGGCTCGTCGAGCGCGGCCAGATCGGCGCCGGGCTCGCCCGCGGTGAACACGACGGCACCATAGCCCACCACCCGCGTGTGGTCGCCGGGCGCCGCATCACCGCTGCTGGCGTGCGAGAGCACCGTCCCGCGCGTGGCGCCGAGCGTCCGCGCGGCGGCCATCGCCGCCAGCACCGGCGCCAGCCCGCAGGCGCAGGTGTCGAGCCCGCGCCGGCCGGCGCCCTCCTCGCGGGCGATGGTCTCGCACAGGCCGTCCGGGTCCAGCCGGGCGATCGCGGTCAGCACCGCGCGATCCGCGGCCACGGCGTCCTGGTGGGACGGGAAGTGCGAGAGGTCGCTGCTCGCCACGATCAGCGCGCGGCGACCAGCGAGCACGTTCGCCAGGGCCACGCCCAGGCGGGCGCACAGGTGGGGGTCCTCGTCGCTGACGATGATGGGCAGGATGGGCACGCCGGGCAGCACGGTCTGCACGAACGGCAGCTGCACCTCGATCGAGTGCTCACGTTCGTGCGGCGCCGGGTCGGAGGAACAGTCGTGATCGGCGGAGAGCAGGATGGAGGCGGCGTGCTCGTCCGCCTGCACGACGCCCAGCGGCGTGCGGAAGCCGCTGCCGAGGAAGACCGAGATGCCAGTGAAGAAGCCGGCGGTATGGTTGGTCCCGAGCAGGACCACGAGATCGTAGCGGTGGCCCTGGGTCTGCCGCCAGGCGTCGGCGGCGATCAGCCCCGAGAAGGCGAGGCCCGCGTGCGGGACCACGAGCGCGATGGGGCGCCCGCCGCGGGGTGGGCGCGCCTGCTCGAGCAGGGCCTTCAGCTCGCTCGCGAGGCGTCGCGGTTCCTGCGGGTAGAACGACCCCGCCACCGCGGGCGGGCGCACCGGTTGTCTCATCGCTTCAGCTCCACACGCCCGGGATCGCGCGGGCGCAGGTCTCGCAGTGTCCGTCCTTCAGGTGCATCCCGGTCACGAACAGCCCGTCGCGCTCGATCACCGCCCGTCCGCACTTCGGACAATAGGTGTTGTTCCCCGGGTGCCCCGGCAGGTTGCCAACATACGCGAAATGCAGGCCCTGCTGCAGGCCGATCTCCCGCGCGCGCTCGAGCGTGGCCACGGGCGTGTCCGGGAGGTTGGGCAGCTGGTAGTCGGGATGGAAGCGCGTGAAATGGACGGGAACGTCGGGCCCGACCTCGCCCACGACCCACTTCGCCAGTTCGGTCAGCATCCGGGGCGAGTCATTGAGCGTGGGCACGACCAGGTTCACGATCTCGAGGTGCACGCCGCTCCTCGCCACCTGCCGGATGCTGCGCAGCACGGGCTTCAGCTCCGCCCCGCACACGTCGCGGTAGAAGTCCTCGCTGAATCCCTTGAGATCCACCTTGATGGCGTCGAGCACCCCGCACAGCTCGTTCAGCGGCGCTTCGTTCATGTAGCCGCACGAGACCATCACCGAGCGCCGGCCGAGCGGCCTGCCCGCCCGCGCGACGTCGGTCAGGTACTCGGTGAAGACCGTCGGCTCGTTGTAGGTGAAGGCGATGACCGGCGCCCTCCGCTCGACCGCGGCACGCGCGAGGCGGTCCGGGGGCAGCGGCGCCTGGGCATAGTCCTCGGGACGGGCCTGGGAGATCCCCCAGTTCTGGCAGAACTTGCAGCGCAGCGGGCAGCCGCTGGTCGCCAGCGAATAGGCGGCAGCGCCCGGCAGGAAATGGAAGAACGGCTTCTTCTCGATGGGGTCCACGTGGATGGCCATGGGCCGGCCGTAGACCAGGCTCCTGAGCTCGCCGTTCACGTGGATGCGGGAGCGGCACATGCCGCGCTCGCCCTCGGCCAGCGTGCAGTCCCGCGCGCACAGCGTGCAGCGGATGAGCGTGCGCCGGTGCGCGGCCTTCGCGCCCGCGGCGAGCGAGCCCGCCGGGTGGCAGGCGGCGCAATCGGCCGCGCTCGCGGACGCGGTCGAGACCCAGTAGCGCGCCCGCGGCGCAGCGCGGACGAGTTCGGCGAGCGGGTCGCCGGCGGCGCAGGCGGGCCCGGGCGAGAGCGGAAGGCACCCCGGTGACGCGGAGAGCAGCGTGCTCCCCGCCAGCAGGGCCCCGCAGGCCGCGCAGGTCCTCAGCAGGAAATCACGGCGGGAGGAAGTGAAAGGGGACATGGGCCGCGCCTCGCTCGGTCGCGAGCCTAGCGCAGCGGGCGGGCCCGGTCCACGGGGCGGAAGCGGCGACCGCGCAAGTCCCGACGCCGGCCGAACCTGGTGGCGGGGGGGGACGGGATCACCCCGGATTTGGCGGGTCGGCCTCTCGCCGGGCCACCACGGGGCGGAACGGCACAGGGCAGGGAGCGCGCCAAGAGCGCGCGGGGGGACACGTGCGTGCCCTCCAGTCGGGTGCCGTCAGGCGGCCCGGCGGAGGGAACGCGCCTCCATGGCCGCGGCCGCGCGCTCGAAGGCCACGGTCGCGCCCTCGAGCGCTCCGTACGCCGAGGCGAAGTCGGAGGCCTCGGCTCGTTTCTCGATCTCCTGCGCCAGCTCCCCGACCGCCGCCGCACCGAGGGTCCTGCTGCCCCCCTTGAGACCGTGGGCGAGACTCCGCAGGAGCTTGGCGTCACCCGCCTCGAGCGCGGCGCGCATCGCGGCCAGGGTCTCCCGCGTGCTCTCGACGTACATCTGGATCACCTCCTGCTCCAGTGTGGGGTCGTGACCACACACGTCCTCGAGGCGATCCTCCTCGAGGTCGGGGAAGCGCGGATCCTCGTCGGTCGTGCCGGATCCGGGAGAGCGCGCGGGTTCCTCCCGCGCTGCCCGCGCCTTCGCCTGCGCCTCACGCCGGGGCGCCCAGCGCAGCAGGGCCTCCTCGAGCAGCCGCCTGTCGATCGGCTTCGAGACGTAGTCGTCCATCCCGGCGGCCAGGCAGCGCTCGCGATCCTCCCGCAGCGCATGGGCGGTCATGGCGATGATCGGGATCCGCCGGTCCACCCCCCGTTCCCGTTCGCGCACGGCGGCGGTGGCTTCGAAGCCGCCCATCTCCGGCATCTCGACGTCCATCAGGACGATATCGTACGGAGTCAGTTCCAGCGCCGCGAGCACTTCCGCGCCGTTCGCGACCGCGTCGGCCCTCACGCCCATCCTCTGCAGCAGGCTCAGCGCCACGAGCTGGCTGACGCGGTTGTCCTCGGCCAGGAGCACCCGGCAGCCGAGCAGCGCGCTGATCGGAGCGACACCGGCGCAGGGTCGCGCTGCGACAGGAGCGAGGGGCAGGGTCCCGGTGACGATCGTGACCAGTGCGTCGAAGAGCTGGGTGCGCCGGGCCGGCTTGGAGAGGACGGCCGCGAAGGACCGGTCCCGGGCAGGATCCAGGCCATCCGGACGCCCGGCGGGCACGAGCAGGAGGACCGGCAGGCCCACGAAACGCCGGTCGGAATGGATGACGTCGGCGAGTTCCTCGACCTCGTTCCCCGCCGGGCCTGCGGCGAGCAGGACGAGCTGGATGGCCTCGTCACCGGCGCAGTCGCGCAGGAGCGCCAGGGCCTCGGCCCTGCCCGCGGCCGGGACCGGCCGGCAGCCCCAGGCGAGGAGCGTCTCCGCCAGGATCCCCCGCTGGATCGCGTGGCTTTCCACGACCAGCACCCGCAGGCCTGCGAGCCGGTCGTGGCCCGGCTCGGCGGGCTGCGCGCAGGACGACGCCTTTGCCAGCACGAGATCGAAGGAGAAGGTGCTGCCACGCCCGGGCTCGCTCTCGAGCGTCACGCGGCCGCCCATCAGTCCCACGAGCTGCCGGGAGATCGTGAGCCCCAGGCCGGCGCCGCCGTACCTGCGCAGCGTGTCACCGCCGGCCTGCGTGAAGCTCTCGAAGATGGCCGCCTGGCGCTCCGGGGGGATGCCGATGCCGGTGTCCCGCACCGAGAAGCGCAACGAGTCCGAGCCCGTGTCCGCGGCGAGGGAGTGGACGGAGAGGACCACCTCGCCCCGCTCCGTGAACTTGATGGCGTTGCCCACGAGGTTCACGAGGACCTGGCGGATCCGCCCCGGATCCCCGCACACGAACGTCGGCAGTCCCGGCGGGACGTGGCAGGCGATGTCGAGGCCCTTGCGATGCGCCTGGGCCGCGAGGAGGTCCATGACCTCCTCGACGGTCGTGCGAACGTCGAACTCGGTGAGCTCGATGTCCACGCGTCCGGCCTCGAGCTTCGAGAAGTCGAGGATCTCGTTGATCACTCCGAGCAGCGCGTCGGCGCTCTCGCGGATGGTGAGGGCGTACTCCCGCTGGGTCGGCCCCAGGGGGGTGTCGAGCAGCAGGCCGGTCATCCCGACCACGCCGTTCATCGGCGTGCGGATCTCGTGGCTCATGTTGGCGAGGAATTCGGACTTGTGCCGGTTCGCCTGTTCCGCGGCCTGGCGCGCCTGCTCCCCGGCCTGG